>JAFEBC010000413.1 GCA_018266095.1 Deltaproteobacteria bacterium | reverse complement strand
CTTGCTGTCGTTCGGGTTGGCGATGCAGTCGCGCACCCAGGAGTCGAGCGCCTGCGCGTCGCGGTCGACGGCCGAGAACTTCACCGGGAAGTTGAAGTAGCCCGCGCCGCCGGAGACGCCGAACTCGAAGCGTGACAGCCGCAGGCCGACGAGGGGCGGGCGGCAGAGGAGGTTCGAGGTCGGGCAGGTGACGTCGGGGATCATGAAGATGTAGGGCGCGCCGGAGATGTTGGCGCCGAACTGGTACGAGCCGAAGCCGAGGCAGCCGTTGAAGGCGAGCTCGTCGGGCGTCTTCGGGTACGGGTCGTTCACGAGGCAGGTCGGCGGCACGATGCCCGCCTGGCGAGAGGACAGCATCGAGGACTTGAGCTGCTGGTCGCGCTGCGCGTCGGCCAGGGCGCCGTTCAGGGCCTGGGAGAGCGCGTCGGGATCGGGATTGGCGACGGCGTGCTCGAGGCTGAAGACCGCGGTCGCGCGCAGGGCCTTGGCGTCGTCGAGCCGCACGAACACGGGCGTTCCCGCGCGCAGCGTCTCGCGGGCGCCGGAGGGGAACGAGGTGTTGCCGTCGATGCGCACGGTGCGCTTCTGGGCCGGCGCGGAGCTGTCGCTCATGACCAGACGATTGGCCGTGAACTCCAGCACCTGACCGAGCAGGCCCTCGGGCGTTCCGGACACGCGCGGCGCGGGCGCAGTCTGCGCAGGCAGGTGCACGGGCTTGGGCTCGCGGCCGGCGGGCGCCGCGGCGCCCACGAGGGAAAACATCAGCAAGAACAGAGAGCTGGCCAACGCGGCGCGCTTCGCACGGGCAGACGGCATGGTGTCCCCTCAACGGGCCCGCGCGCAGTCCGAGACGGCCGACAGCGGGGCTCATGGAGGAGTGACGGGGACGGTGTAAACGTGTCGCTGCAGCGATCGCGACGGCGCGCAAAGCTTGCGTCCTGCGGCCGTGGGGCTGCACCGCCTGCGCTGATGGTGTGGAGGCCGCGCGGCCTCAGACCTGGAACACGGCGAGGCCGGACGGCACGTCAGGTGCACTGGTCCTGGGCATGCGTCTCCCTCGAACCCTCTGCGCGGGCGTCCTCTGCGCGGCCTCCTGCGCGGGCGCCACCTGGGCCGCGCCGGGTGAGCCCGTCCTGCGTTGGACCCGCGACGGCCAACCGACCCCGCAGGCCTTGGCGCTCGTGGCCGCGCTGCAGCGGGCCGAGGAGAAGGGCCTCGTGGGCAAGGACTACGCGAGCGCGCAGTGGCAAGACCGGCTGCGCGCGCTCGAGGCCGCGCCGCCGCGCGCGGGCGCCGATGAGCTCTTCGAGAGCCAGCTCACAGAGGCCGGCCTGCGCTACGTGCGCGATCTGTCGGCGGGCCGCGTGGAGCCGATGCTCTCGGACTGGCGGCGCAAGCCCCGGACGGCGCCGCTCGACGCCGAGGCCTTCCTGCGCGAGCTGTCCCTGGCCGCCGATGTCGACGGCGCGCTCGCCGGGATCGAGTGCCACATCCCCATCTATCAGCGCACGCTGGCCGCGCTGCGCACCTATCAGGAGCTCGCGCGCCGCGAGCCCGAGGTGCCGCTGCCGCCGTGGAAGACGCTGATCGAACCTGGTGACAGCGCGCCCGGACTGGCGCTGGTCGCGCATCGGCTCGCCCTCGCGGGTGACCTGGTCACCGAGCCCACCTCAGTCGAGCGCTACGACGGTGAGCTGCTCGAAGCCGTGCGCAGGTTCCAGGCGCGTCACGGCCTGCGCGCCGACGGCAAGCTCGATCGCCGCACCTGGCGCGCGCTCTCGGTGCCGTGGCGCACGCGCGTCCGTCAGCTCACGCTGGCCCTCGAGCGGCTGCGCTGGATGCCCGCGGAGCTGCGGCCGCCCCTCCTGGTGGTGAACCTCCCGGCCTACTCGCTGCGCGCGATCCCGGCGCCCGACGAGCCGGGCCTGGAGATGCGCGTGGTGGTGGGCCGCGCCTTCCGGCACCGCACGCCCGTGTTCCTGGGCGCGGTCGAGTCGGTGCGCTTCCATCCGTTCTGGAACGTGCCCGCGACCATCGCCAACCATGAGCTGCTCCCGGAGCTGATGGCGCATCCGGAGCGCGTGGCCTCGCTGGGCTTCGAGCTCGTGGACGATGCGGGCGCAGTGCAGGAGGGCGCCCAGGAGGGTGTGCACGCGGCTGTCATCGACGAGCACGCGCTGGAGCTCGCGCTCGCGGGCAAGCTGCACCTGCGGCAGCGGCCGGGTGTGGCGAACGCGCTCGGGCCGGTGAAGCTGGAGATCCCCAATCCCTACGGCGTGTACCTCCACGGCACGCCCGCGGGAGAGCTCTTCGAGCGCACGCGGCGCGACTTCAGCCACGGCTGCATCCGCGTCGAGCATCCGGAGGCGCTGGCCGCGTGGGCGCTGGGCCGCACGCCGGGCTGGAGCGAGGCGCAGGTGCAGGCCGCCATCGCGTCGGGCGAGACGACGCAGGTGCCGCTGGCCGAGCCGCTGCCGGTGGTCATCCTCTACTCGACCGCGGTGGTGGCCGCGGACGGGCGCGTGTCGTTCTTCGAGGACATCTATGGCGACGACCGCCGCCTGGAGAGCCAGCTCCTCTTGCTCAGCGCGCGGCGCGATCAGGCAGCGTCGGCCAGGCGCTGACGGGTGGCCTCGCCCTCACGGATTGAACACCACGTCCTCGGGGTGGAACGCGAACTCGGCGTAGCAGAGGTCACCCTCGAGCAGGTGCCACACGGCGCGGCCGCTCGACGGCAGCAGGCGCCCCTCGCGCTCGCGCCAGCCGAGCACGGGCGTGGACCAGCGCGCGCGCGTCCACGCGCCCCGCGCGTCCTGGACGAAGCGGTCGGTGGTGTGGAAGTCGCGCGGGAGGCCGTCGGCGTCGAGCTCGACCACGGCGCGCACGGTGCGGCCCGAATCGGTGACGGCCACCTCGAAGCTGTCGCCGGTGCGCGGCGCGAAGGTGACGCTGGGATCGAGCAAGAGCGAGGGCGCGAGGAGCACCGCGTCGTTGAGCCAGGTGACGAGCTCGCCCACGTCGAGCGGCTCGCCGCGGCCCTCCGCCACCGGGAAGAGATCGAACATCCTGGCCGACATCTCGCCGCGGCCGCGCAGGTAGACGTCGCGGATGTACACGGGCAGGCCGAAGAGGCGCATGCGCATGTGGAAGATGCGCGTGTGGCCGGCGCGGCAGTTGAGCTGCATGGCCTCGACCGCGTGCCAGCCCTCGGCGGCGCTGCGGCGGAACCGGCCCCGGAAGTGGCCGCGGAAGCCCTCATCGCGCGGGCGGCCCTCGACCTTCCTGGCGCGCAGCGCGCGCTGGACTTGCGCCGGGAGCGGCCGCAGATCGGCCTCGGTGACGGGCGCGCTGGGGGCCTGGGCAGCGGGCAGGTTCAACGCAGCAATTTCCTTCGAGAATCGCTTGAGCATGGGGAGGCTCCGTGGCGGCGCGCGCCAGACCTCAAGACATGCGAACCCCGTGCCGGGCCGACCGCGGCCCACGCAGAGCCCCGGCCCTCCAGCGCGCGGATCGGTTGCCGCTCCAATCAGCGTCTGCGATGATCCAACCTCTCCTGCACGAATCCTGCACGAACGGACTTCCATGGCCACCCTCCACATCCACCCGCCCGATGGCGCGGCGGCGGTTCCGGTCACGCTCGAGCCGGGGGTGGCGCTCCTGGTGGGCCGCGAGCCCGAGGCCGCGCTGGTCCCCCCGCGCGCGGGTGAGCCGCCCGAACGGCGCACGCTGGCGATCGCCTCGCCGCTCGTGTCCAGCAACCACGTGCTCCTGTGGCGCGAGGGCGAGCAGGTCCGCGCGCGGGATCTGACGAGCAAGAACGGGACCTTCGTGAGGCTCACTGCCGAGCCGGCCTCGCTGCCGTGGGGCGCGGAGGCGCACGTGTACCTCGCGGCGCTCAAGCCCGGCGCGGGCGCGCAGGCGCTGACGCCGCTCCCGGTGAACGACGTGGGGCCGGCCGAGTTCGCCGAGCGCATCAAGGGCGCCATCGGCGGTTGGCTCTCGCGGGCCGGGCTGGCTCCGCGGCTGCGCGTCCTGGGCGCGAACGAGCGGGGCGGGCAGGACGAGCTCGATCCCGGCCGCTTCACGCTGCCCCTGGTGGACGGCCTCGCGCTGGAGATCTCCGACGATGACCCGAGCCGCACGCAGGTCCGCTGGGACGCGCTCAAGGCCGAGCTGTTCCCCTATGCGCACGAGCAGGTGACCGCGTTTCGCACCTGCCGGGCGGCGCGCGCGGGGCGCGGGCTCTCGTTCGCGTCGAGGGTCGCCGAGAAGGCGCTGCGCGAGGTGCTGGAGGCCGCCTGGGCGCGGATGCCGCTGGTGCTGACGGGCGAGACGGGCACGGGCAAGACCGAGCTCGCGGCCATCTATGCGGGGCGCGAATCACCGCGCGACGCCTCGGCGAACAAGCGCGCGGGCGAGCGGCCGTTCGTCACCGTGCACTGCGCGCACCTGGACCCGCCGCTCGCGCACAGCCTGCTCTTCGGCGCCCTCAAGGGCAGCTTCACCTCGGCCGAGCGCAACCTCGTCGGCGCGGTGGCGCTCGCGGACGGGGGCGTGCTCTTCCTCGACGACGTGGACGCGCTGCCGGCGGAGACGCAGGCCAAGCTGTTGCGCTTCCTCGATCACGGCGAGTACGAGCCGCTCGGACACGGCCAGCGCGAGCCGCTCTCCTCGCAGGTGCAGGTGGTGGCCGGCACCAACGGCGACCTGCGCGCGGCGGTGCGCGAGCGCCGCTTCCGCGAGGACCTCTATTGGCGGCTGCACGCGGGCGCGGTGGTGCGCGTGCCGGCCCTGCGCGAGCGGCCCGAGGACCTGGAGCAGGTGCTCAGGTCCGCGCGCAGCCAGACGCGGGACGGCGAGCGCAGCGTGCTCGATCGGCTGGAGCCGGCGGCCCTCGAGCACCTCTTGCGCAAGCACCCGTGGCGCGGGAACTTCCGCGAGTGCCTCCGCTTCTCTGCGCGGGCCCGGCTCTCGCCCGACCCCGTGCTCACGAAGGCCCGCTGCGAGGCGATCCTGGCGGAGGCCACGCTGGAGGAGCCGGTCTCGCCCCCGCCCGTGGCGGCCGCGGGTGCGCCCACGTTCACCAAGGCGCTGGAGGAGGCGCTCGCCACCTGGTCCGCGGCCGAGGCCGGGCCGCCCGTGAGCTTCGACGACCTGCAGCGGTTCTGCGAGACGCACCTCAAGTCCGTGTTCGTCGCGCACACCTTGGGCCTCGCGGGCGCGACCGAGAAGCCGGCGGCGCTGGATCGCGAGGCGCGGCAGACGCTGGGCTGCGACCTCTCCACGGCCAAGCGGAAGCTCGACGACTACCTCGCGTTGAAGCGGCCGGGGCGGGCCGCCGACGAGCCATGACGGATCGCGCGTGAGCACCGACCGGACCGCGAGCTTTCCGCCACCCGGCACGGACGCCACGCAGGCGCCCGCGGCAGCTTCGCTCGCGCCTGGGACGCTCATCGACGGCACCTACCTCGTGGAGCGGCTCTTGGGCGAGGGCGGCAGCGGCGCGGTCCATCTGGTGCGGCACCAGGCCCTGAGCGGCGCCCGCTTCGCGCTCAAGGTGCTGCGGGTGCAGCGCGCGGGCGCTCCGGAGGCGCTGGCGCAAGAGGGCGGCTACGCGGCGCGGGTGTCGTCGGCGCACGTGGTCAAGGTCATCGGGCTGGGGCGGCTCGCCGACGGTGCGCCCTATCTGGTGATGGAGTACGTGGACGGGCCCACGCTCGACGCGCTGCTCGCCGACCGCGAGCTGGTGCGCTCCGAGGCGCTCTCCTGCGGCCGTCAGCTCTGCCTCGCGCTGGAGGCGGCGCATGAGCACGGGCTCGTGCACGGCGATGTGTCCTTGCGCAACCTCTTTGCCACGCGCGGGCCGGATGGCCGGCTGCACTGCCAGCTCGGCGACTTCGGGCTGGCGCGGCGGGTGCGCGCGGGGGCTGGCTCGACCGTGAGCTTCGAGCCCCAGGGCTTCCGCGGGACGCCGCGCTTCCTCGCGCCGGAGGCGATCGGCGGCGATGGCGATCGCGATCAGCGCAGCGACGTGTTCTCGGCGGGCGTCGTG
>JAFEBC010000412.1 GCA_018266095.1 Deltaproteobacteria bacterium | reverse complement strand
CGCGCCTCGATCGGCACGCGCTTGCCCGAATCGCGCTCGCTGACCGTCCACTTGCTCCGCGTGACGAGCCAGTGCACGAACGCGCCCACCGCCGCGGGCAGCGAGGCCTTGACCGACTTCTTGGTCAGCTCGCCGTTGAAGAACGCGGGCTCCGGCACGGGCAGCGCCACGACCGCGGGCTGGTTCACGTCGTCTTCGCGCGAGGCCGTCAGCGGCACGTACGAGGCCTGCGAGCGCTCTGCCGTGGCCAGCATCAGCGGCTCGAAGGCGGCGTTGATCGCGCGCTGCACCGTCGGCACCGAGCGGAAGCTGGTCGAGAGCGTGAGCAGCCGCGCGCCGCCGGCGAGGAGCTGCTCCTTGAGCTGCTCGTAGAGGGCGATGTCGGCGCGCCGGAAGCGATAGATGGCCTGCTTGGGATCGCCGACCACGAAGAGCTTGCCGGGGATGCAGCGCACGCGCAGCCAATCGGTCTGTCGCGCGTCGTCGGCGGCGAGCAGGAGCAGGAGCTCGGCCTGCAGCGGATCGGTGTCCTGGAACTCGTCGACGAGCAGGTGGGTGAAGCGCTGCTGCAGCTCGCGCCGCACGCCCGCCACGTCGCGCACCAGCGTGCGCGCGGTGCCCAAGAGGTCGAGGAAGTCGAGGCAACCCGCCGCGGCCTTGCGCCGCTCGTACGCGGCCACCACCGGCCTCAGCTCCTCGCGCAGCAGCGCCGCCAGATCCGCCTCCGTGCGCTGCGCGAACGCCTCGAGCGAGGTGCGCATGTGCGCGCGCCGCTCCAGCATCACCTCGCGCGGCAGCCCCTGCGCGAAGAGCTTCCCGCGGCCCTGGTCGCGCCAGTGCCACGCGTCCATCGAGATGAGCGCGCACAGCTCGGCCTCGACCACGTCCGGATCGCGCGGCGCGATGCGCTCCAGCCGCTCGTGCTCGTCGAGGTGGCGCCACAGCGTGGCGATCGACTGCGCCAGCTTGTCGTTCGGGTTGAGCGCCCGCGGGCTCGGCTCCACCAGCTCGCGCAGCTCGCTCAGGATCGCCTCGAGCTCCTGCGCGCGATGAAACGGCCGCCGCTCCCACGCGGCGGTGAAGTCGCGGTGCTCGACCAGCTCACGCGCGGCCCACGCGAGCTGCTCCTTGTTGGTCCGCTGCCCGCTGCGCGGCGACCTGCGCAGGAGCCGCCGCACGCCCTCGGGCGGATCGGCGAGCACGCCCTGGAACCACTCCTCGAACGCGCCCTCGAAGAGCGCCTGCGCAGCCTCGTCCGCGGCCACCTGGAACGCGGGATCGATGCGCGCCTCGACCGGCCGCTCACGCAAGAGGTCCGCGCAGATCCCGTGAATGGTGCCGATGGCCGCGGCCTCGAGATCCTCCAGCGCCGCCTCCAGCCGCGCGCGCTGGGCCGGGTCCGTGGCCGCCGTGCGCGCCTTCTCGATCTCGGTGCGCACGCGCAGCTTCATCTCGCCCGCGGCCTTCTCGGTGAAGGTCACCGCGAGGAGCTGCTGCAGGGTCGCCGTGCCCGTCACCAGGAGCGTGATGATGCGCGCGACCAGCTCGGTGGTCTTGCCGGTGCCCGCGGCCGCCTCGACCACCAGCGTCGCGTGGACGTCGTCGCGGATCGCGCGCCGCGCCTCGGCGTCCGCGAGGGGCTTCCGCTCACGCAGGGCGATCACCTCGCCGCTCATGGCAGCTCCCGCAGTCTGCCGAGCTGCACCAGGCGCGACGGCTTCTGGGGACCGGTCCGGCGCTCCTTGCTCGAAGCGCGCTTGTCCGCGCCCGGCCCGCACACGGGGAGATAGTCGCAGCGCGCGCACTCGCTCTGCTCCCGCTTGCGCAGCGGCGCCGCAGGGAAGAAGCCCTCGGTGAGCGAACCGCCGATGGTCTGCGTGAGCACCTCGATCGAGCCGCGCACCTCCTGGTCCAGCGCGATCACGCGCTCCGCGTAGCCGCCGCGATGCGTGCAGTAGTAGAGCCGCCCGCTCTCGGTCTTCACCTCTGGAAACTGCTTCTCCAGCGCGAGCGCATACAGGGCCGGCTGCAGAACCTGGCCGCCGCCGATGACCGTGCCCTCGGGAGCCCACGCCTTGCCGGACTTGTAGTCGGTGGCGCGCAGAGCCCCCGTGGCCGCGTCGCGCTCGACGAGATCGATCGAGCCGCGAAGCTTGAGGTGCGCGAGCTGCACCGGCTCCTTCGACGAGTGCTCGTCGCGGTCTCCCTCGTCATCGAGCGGCAGCCCGAACGCGAGCTCGAAGCGCCACGGCACCCAGCGCGGCTCCTCGGTCATGCGGCGCAAGAGCTCGCCCAGATCCGCGCGCACCGAGGCCACGCCGTCGTCCCACACGCGCTCGATGGCGGGCGCCAGCTCGTCCTTGAACTTCGCCGCCACCTCGCCGAGCAGCCGCTGCATCCGCGACCGCGCGTCGTCCAGCTTCGCGGCCGTGAGCGGCAGCATGCGGGCCGCCTGCAGCTCGCGCAGGAGCAGGAACTGCACCTCGTGCAGGAGCGAGCCACGCGAGATCGGGTCGAGCGTGTCGATGCGCTGCGGCTCCTCCCGCGGCTGCAGCTTGTGGATCGCCTGCAGGAAGAAGCGGTACGGACACGCCGCGTAGTTCTGCAGCGCGGTCGCCGAATACGAGCGCGCAGTGAGCGCGTGCCGCTGCAGCGCCACACGCGCCTCGTTCGAGGGATCGACGAGCCCGTCGGCCGGCGACCACTTCGCGGACGAGCGGTGCCATTGAGCGCGCAGCGAGCGTCCGAGGAATTCGTTGACCGTGGTCAAGTATCTCGCCGCGCCGCGCACCGGCCTCTCGCGCAGGAGCTCGTCCAGCATCGCCAGGTCGTACTCG
>JAFEBC010000411.1 GCA_018266095.1 Deltaproteobacteria bacterium | reverse complement strand
GTTGAACATGAAGGCCGCGAGCGCGCCGGCGAGGATGCCGCCGAAGACGCCCGTCTGCATGGCCTTGATGCCCATGACGGTGACGCTCTCGATGTGGAAGACGTTGGCCATCACGCCGAGCGTGGCGAGCATGACCGTGTAGCCGATGAGCGCGGCCACCGCGGAGACGCCGTCGTTGTTGGTGAAGCCGAGCGCGACGGCCACCGCGAAGATGAGCGGCATGTTGCCGAAGATCACGTCGCCCGACATCATCATGAGCTGCGAGATCGACGGGTTGATCCAGGAGAACTTCGCGGCGCCGATGCCGAGCAACAGGCCGGCCACAGGCAGCACGGCCACGGGCAGCATCAGCGCCTTGCCGACCTTCTGCAGGAATGCGAACGCGCCCTTGAACATGCGTGGCTCCCTCTAGTGCTGCGATCGACGCGAACTGGTCCTTCGATGCTGCGGAGTCGCAGCACTAGCCTGTTGGAGGAACCTGCGGTTCCCTCATCGAGCAAGCTCGATGAGCCTCCTTCCGCTCACGGCCAGACTCCTGGCCGGCTGCCTCTCGGCAGCACTACCCCTCCGCCGCGTGCGCTTCGGCTTGATCCGCGAGGAGCGCGCGCACCTCGGCGGTGGTCTCCTGGCGCAGCGCTTCGGCGGCCAGCGCGCGGCAATCGTCGAGCGTCCAGCGGGCGAGCGCCGCCTTCACCGTGGCGACGGCGGGCACGCTCACGGAGAGCTCGTCGACGCCCAGGCCCACCAGGAGGGGAACGGCCAGCGGCGCCGAGGCCAGACCACCGCACACGGCCACGCGCTTCTTGTGCTTCTTCGCGCCCTGCACGGTGAGGTCGATCATGCGCAGCACGGCCGGGTGCAGCCCGTCGGCCAGGCGCGCGAGCTTGGGGTGCCCGCGATCCATGGCCAGGACATATTGCGTGAGGTCGTTGGTGCCGATGGAGAGGAAGTCGACCTCGCGCGCGAGCTCGGCGGCCATCAGCACGGCGGAGGGCACCTCGATCATCACGCCCACCTCGACCGTCGCGGGCACGCGGGCCTGCTCCTCGGCCAGGAACGAGCGCGCCGCGCGCAGCTCCTCGACGCTCGCGACCATCGGGAACATGACCTGCACCGACGCGCCGGCGCTGCCCTTGGCGGCGCGCAGGATGGCTCGGAGCTGCTCGCGGAAGAGGTCCGGCCAGGCGAAGCTGACGCGGATGCCGCGCAGGCCCAGGAACGGATTCTGCTCGCGCGGGAGCGGCAGCCACGCGGGCGGCTTGTCTCCGCCGACATCGAGCGTGCGGATGACGAGCGGGCGCCCGGGCGCGACCGTGCCGGCGATGGTGCCGTAGAGGAGCGCCTGGTCGTCTTCGGTGGGCGGCGTGGTGCGGTCCTGGAAGAGGAACTCCGAGCGCAACAGGCCGATGCCCTCGGCGCGCGCGGCGGCGGCCTTCTGCGCGTCCTCGACCGTGCCGACGTTGGCGACCACGTGCACGCGGTGTCCATCGCGCGTGCGCGCGTCGGCGGCGGCGGTGGCCTGCTCGTGCTGGTAGCGGAGCGCGTCGGACTTGATCTGCGCGGCGGCCTTCTCCAGCAGCGCGGCATCGGGGCGCACCCGCAAGACGCCACGGTGCCCGTCGAGGACCACCTGATCCCCATTGGCCAGCGAGAGCACGCGCTCGTCAGCGCCGGAGACGGCCGGGATGCCCATCGAACGCGCCAGGATGGCCACGTGGCTCGTCGAGCTGCCAGCGGTCGTGCACAGGCCCACGAGGCGCGTGCGATCCAGGGCGGCCATCTCGGACGGCGTGACCTCTTCGGCGATGAGGATGGTCTGCGGCGGCAGGTCGAGCGTCAATTCCCGCGTGCCCGCGAGCAGGCCCAACAGGCGCCGGCCGACATCGCGCACGTCGCTCGCGCGCTCGCGCAAGAGGGGATTCTCCAGCTTCTCCAGCCGCGACGCGTGCGCCTGGAAGGCCTGCTGCCAGGCGAAGGGCGCGCTCTTGCCCTGCTCCAGCCACTGCTCGGCGAGCTCGTCGAGATCGGGGTCCTCCAAGAGCGAGATCTGCACGCCGATGATCTGCGCCTGGAACGCATCGCCGTGCCGCCGCAGCGCCTCGAGCTGCGCCGAGACCGTCTTCATCGCCGACGCCAGCCGCTGACGCTCCTGCTCCGGCGTGCCGCCCACTTCGGGCACCACGATGGCGCGCCCGCGGTGCTGCATCACGCGCCCGATGGCGAGGCCGGGCGAGGCCGGCGCACCGACGAGCTCGTCCGCGGACGGCGCGTTCGTCTTCTGCTGCGCTTGTGCGGCCTGCGCGCGCAGCGGCGCCTGTGGCGACACCGGCCGCGGCAGCTCTCCGGGCTTCTCGCCGCAGCCGTCCTGCACCAGCTTGCTGAGCGTGGCCACCGCCGCGCGCGCGTCCTCGCCCGTGGCCACGATGCGCACGAGCTGCCCCTGCCGCGTGGAGAGGCCCATCACCGCCACCACCGAGCGCGCGTTGGCTGCGTCGTCGCCGTGCACCAGCCGGATCTCCGAGGTGAACTTGCGCGCCTCGTTCGCCAGCACCGCCGCCGGCCGCGCGTGCAAGCCCTCTGCGTTCGGCAGCCGGATCGGCTCCGAGGTCACCGTCTCGCCCGGCACCGCCACCAGCACCGGCGCGGCCACCGCGGTCAGCTCCAAGGACAAGAGAGTGTTCGCCCCCGCGTTCACCGTGCCCTTCGAGGCCGTGAGGCGCGCCACCTTTCCCGGCGTGGTGACGATGACCTCGGTGAGCAGGCTGCGCGCCTGTCGCGCGAGCAATTCGGGATCAAAGCGCAGCAGCGCCTGCCCGCGCGTCACCCGCGCGCCGCGGGCCACCAGCGGAATGAAGCCGCGGCCGCGCAAGGACACCGTGTCGAGCCCGACGTGGATCAGCACCTCGACGCCGTTGTCCGCCGTCACCGCGATCGCGTGGTGCGAGTCGTGCAACTGCGACAGCACGCCCGCGAACGGCGCCAGCACCTCCGTCGAGGTGGGATCGATGGCCACGCCGTCGCCGACCAGCCGCCCCGCGAACACCGGATCCGGCACCGACTCGAGCGGCACGATCACGCCCGACAGCGGCGCGAGCACCTCCAGCTTGCGCACCGCCGGCGTCCCCGCGCGCGCCAGCGCCGGCTCGTTAGCGGAAGTCATACATCACGCGGACGCGGACGGAGTTCATGGTGTTCTCCCACTGCGCGTTCGCGCTCGCGTCCTCGAAGTGCCCGCGCGCGAAGCCGTACACCGCCTTGACGGACAGGCCCTCGATGGGCAGCCGCAGGAGGTAGGAGACGAAGGCCTGGATCTGCTGGTTGTTCTCCTGCCGCTGATTGACCTGCGTGGTGAAGTGGAGGCCGAGGCCGACCGAGTTGCGCCAGAAGTCCAAGTCGACGAAGCCGCCCACGCTGGTCTTGTCGAGCGTCTTGCTGGTGTCGATGAGCCCGTCGATGCCCACGCTGCGCACGTCCGTCCGCGCCAGATCCACGCCCAGCCGCGCGATGGGGAGCGCGTACTCGAGCCGCGCCGCATAGCCGCGCAGGGTCTGGTTCGTCTTGTCCGCCGAGGTCTGCGGGAGCTGCCGCTGCGATTCGACGCCGCCGATGAGCTCGAAGCCCAGGACCTTCAAGTCCACCACCGGCCGGATGCCGTAGTAGTTCGTCTGCCCGCTCTGCTGGCCGTACTCGCCCGCGAGCTCGAACGAGAGCCACTTGAAGGGGAACAGGTGGAACGCAGCCTGGCCCGGCTCGTTGGTGAGCCCGCGCGTGTAGTCGAGCAGGTACAGCGTGGGCGCGCCCGACACGCCGGCTTCCTCGGCCGTGTACAGCTCGATGCCCTGCCCGCGGTAGTAGACCTCCCACGCCAAGAAGCGCCCGAGCTGCACGTCCCACAGCGGCGTGCCCACCTTGAGGTACGCGTCCAGCGTGTGCGGCTCGTACTGCGAGTTGGAGAACTCGTTCACGAGGCCCAGGTACTCGACGCGCGCCAGCGCCGCGAGGTTGCCCCACGAGCGCCCGTACGCCGCCGAGAGCACGAAGCGCCCGTTCATGTACGAGGCGTTCTGGTCGTACGCGCCCGCCTGCACGTTCTTGCGCACGAGGTAGCCCGTGTCGGTCCAGAAGTAGCCCGCGAAGCGGATGGGCGAGCCGAGCAGGGTGATCGCCGACCACGCAGGCGCCGCCAGATCGTCCTGCACCGTGCCCGACTTGGAGTCGTCCGGCCGCGGCTCGTGCTTGTCGGCGGGCGCAGTCGTCGCGCTCGCGGGCGCCGCCTCGTGCGTGGCGCTCACCACCGGCTCGCCCTTGGGCGGCTCGGCCTGCGCCGGCTCCTCCGCGCGCGCCCGCGTCGCCGCCAGGAGCAGCGCGCTCATCATCACCAGGGTCGTCAGCGACTTCATGCAGGTCCTTTGGTCGCGCTACTGGATGGTGAAGCTGCTCTTCTTCATGTTCGGATCGTTCGGATTCGCCGTCGGCCCCACGTAGAGCTGGTGCACCATCTTCTCGACGATGAACTTCTTCGCCGACGTGTCCCAGTAGCCGAGCTCGCTCGCGTCCACGTTGATGGTCACCGTGCGCGTCTCGTTCGGCGCGAGATCCGCCACGCGCGCAAAGCCGAAGAGCTGCTTCACCGGCCGCCCCCAGCCATTGGTGCCGTCAGGCCCGCCTGGCACCTGCGTGTTGTCGAAGCCCACGTAGAGCTGCGCCACCGTCGAGCCCGCCACCGGCCCGGTGTTCTTCACGTCCACGCTCACCGACAGCGTGCCCGTCGCCGGGATCGTCGCGTTCGCCACCTGCAGATTCGAGAACGCGAACGTCGTGTACGACTGCCCGTACCCGAACCAGTACTGCGGCGCGATGCCCTTCTTCTCGAGCCAACGATAGCCGTGGAAGTAGTTGTAGTTCACGTCGCCCTGCGTGGTGTTCTGGAACGCGGGCAGATCGCTCTCGTTCACCGGGAAGCTCTGCACCAGGTGCCCGCTCGGGTTCGTGTCGCCGAAGAGGATCTCCGCCAGCGCAGTGCCCTCGGCCATGCCCGCGTACCAGGCGTGGAGGTGCGCGTCGACGCTGCCGATCCAGTCCTTCACCAGCACCGCGCCGCCGCTCTTGGTCACCACGACGATCTTGAGATTCGGGTGCGCCGACTTGAGGGCGATGGCCGCGTTGATGTTGTCCAGATCGCGCTGCGGCAGCGCCAGGCTCACGCGGTCCTTCCACTCGCCCTCTTCGCCGCTCGAGGTGCGCGCAAGGTCCGCGTACTGATAGGCCGCGACGATCACGACCACATCCGACGAGCCGATGCTGCTCTCGTTGCCCGCCACCGTGGTGAACGTGACCGCCGTCTTGCCCGTGTCCACGAACGCGTCGCGGATGCCCTCGAACGGATTGATGACCAGCGTGCCGTCGACCACCTTGGCGTCGCTGGAGCCCTTGTCGCCCATGTTCTCCGCGTTGGCGAACTTGCCCACCACCGCGATCTTGTGGAGCGCCGCGCGATCGAGCGGCAGCACGTCATCCGAGAGCGCGTCCGTCGGTCCGTTCTTGAGCAGCACGATGCCCTCGCGCGCCGCCCGCAAGGCCAGCGCCTGCGTCGCGTCCGACTTGGTCAGCCACGGCGTGAACACGGGCGCGTGCGCGATGAGCCCGAAGTGCACCTTGCGGTACAGGATGCGCAGCACGGCCTCATCCACGAGCTTCACGTCCACCTGACCCGCGGTCACCGCCGAGCTCAGGAGCGTGCCGTAGAAGTAGGCGCTGTCGAACAAGCTGGGGAACGCGCCCGAGCTGAACGGCATCTCCACGTCGAGGCCCGCGCCCACCGACTGCACCGTCTTCCCCTTGGCGAACCAGTCGGAGATGACGAAGCCGGAGTAGTTCCACTCGCCCTTCAGGATGTCGTGCAGGAGCGGCGTGTTGTAGCAAGAGTAGTCGTTGTTCACGCGGTTGTACGAGGCCATCACGCACGAGGCGCCCGCGTCGATGGCCTTCTTGAAGTGCGGCAGGTACACCTCGCGCAGCGTGCGCTCGTCCACCACCGCGTTCACGAAGATGCGCTGGTCCTCGATGTTGTTGGCGGCGAAGTGCTTGACGCACGCCTCCACGCGGTAGGTGTCCTCGATGACGTTGTCGGGATCCTTCGGATCGTCCACGTGCGGGTCATATTGAATGCCCGTCACCAGCGCGGCGCCCATCACGCCCAGCATGTGCGTGTCCTCGCCGTAGCTCTCCTGCGCGCGGCCCCAGCGCGGGTGCATCACTTGATTGATCGTGGGCGCGTTGAGGATGTGGCGCCCGAGGTAGCGCATCTCCTTCGCCATCGCCTTGCCGATGAGCCGCTCGAGCTCCGGATCCCACGAGGCCGCGCGCGCCTCCGGCACCGGATACACCGTCGTGCCGTAGTCGGTGTTGTACCAACGCACGCCGCGCGGGCCGTCCATGTACTTGTGCCCCGGGATCTGCAGGCGCGTGTTGTCGGCCTGGTCGAACATGTTGTTCGGGTTGTACGCGGGCCCGCTCATCTGCTGGACCTTCTCGTCGAGCGACATCGAGGCCAGCAGGGCCTTCGCCTTGGCGACATCCGCGTCGCCGTCGCACGGGAGGTTCGCGGCCGCCACGGTCGCGTCGAGGCAGGTCGGTCCCGCGTCGACGGTGCCGCCATCCGAGGTCGGTCCCGCGTCGGCGATCTCGTGCAGCGGCCGCACGCCGCCGGTGCACACCAGCGAGAAGGGCGCGAGCGCGAGGGCCGCGCAGAGCATGAGGGAGCGAGCCGGCGCGTGGCGGTTCATGGTGACGCTCGTCGATGGCACGGGTGTCTCGAGCACGGGTCGTGGCCCTCTAGAACGGCGTGGTCTGGAAGCCCTGGCCGCGCACGTTGGTCGCGTCCTGGCCGTCGCCTGCGACGTCTTCCTTCTGGGTCGCGGCCGCCGCATCCGAGGCCGGCAGGCCCACGGGCAGCTTCCCCTTGCCCGCGACGATGCCGAACGCGACGTCGAGGAAGACCTTGTCGGTCACGCCCCACATCACGTACAGGCCGGACACGCCGTAGCTCTGGATCTCGCTGAGCAGCGACGGCCGTCCCGAGTCCACGCCCACGATGATCTGCGCCTGCGAGCCGGAGTGGCTGGTGATGGCCGCGCGCGCGTCGATGATGGGCTGCAGGAGCGCCGCGTTGTCGGCCTGGTTCTCGGCGCTGGTGTACGCGAGCGACTGCGTGCAGTGGCCGAGCGCGCCGCTGTCCGTGTCGACGGTGCAGGGCGCGTTGATGCGGATGAAGATGTAGTCGGACGCGGCCATCTTGTCGGCCTCGGTGTTGACCGGCACGCCGTTGATCACCGTCTCGTCATTGGTCATCTCGCCGTAGCCCGCGCTCACCGAGGCCACGTAGTCGTGATCGATGTTGCCCTGGCCGATGTAGTAGCGGCAGCCCGCGGACACGTAGGGCTCGCCCGGAGGCGCGGGGAGCACGAGGCCCGAGCCGTTGCCCGCGTTGCCCTTGTCGGCGGACTGCGTGCCGTCGCCTTGCCCGTTGAGCCAGCCCGCGGGCTTGAGCGCGTTGGTGACGAGGACCATGCTGCGATCCATGGCGTCGAGGCCGCCGCGGTAGAACGGATCCGAGTTGCAGATCGAAGGCGCCGCCGCCGCGTCCACGTAGGGGTTCTCGAAGAGGCCCAGGCTGAACATCAGCTTGAGCGCGCGGCCCGCTGAGGCGTTCACCTGCGCGTCCGAGATCAGCGCCGCCGTCTTCGCCGCCTGGAGATTGGTGATGTCGTTGACGCCCGCGAACTGATCGACGCCCGCGCCCACCGCCTTGCCCACGCGCTGCGCCTTGGTCGCCGACTCCTGTCCCCACGGCGCGCCCAGCGCGGTGCCGCCCGCGTCCTCCAGCACGCCCGCGGGCGCGATGACCAGGCCGCCAAAGCCATCGTGCGTGCGCAGCACATCCGTGAGCAG
>JAFEBC010000410.1 GCA_018266095.1 Deltaproteobacteria bacterium | reverse complement strand
TGAGGGCCGACGGCTGACGCTTCCCACTGCATTCGAGGGACCCATGACCCGAGCTGCCTGCCTCGCCCTGCTGGTGGTCGCCGCGCCCGCGCTGGCCCAGAGCAATCCGAGCGCGCCTGCACCTGCGCCGCTGCCACCGCCTCCCTTGCCCGCCACGAGCGGGTCCAGCAGCGACAGCACCGTCGATGAGATCCAGGCGCGCGTCCACTACGAGAAGGCGCTGCGGCACGAGGTCGACGGCGAGCTCGATCAGGCCGAGGACGAGAACCGGCTGGCGACGGAGGCGGCGCTGCGGGCGCACAGCGCGCAGTTCATCGAGGCGACCGCGCGGCTGCAGGACAAGATCGTGGCGCGGCGTGCGCATGGGGACGACGGCGGCTCCTCGGGCCTCGGCGCGCGCGTGGAGTTCGTGGCGACGACCACGTCGGTGGGCCTGTGGGTGACGAGCTACCTGGTCGCGGGCATGACCTCGAGCGACGCCATCGAAGGGCGCGCCGCCGCGGGCATCCTCACCCTCGGCGGCATCGCGTCGCTCGCGGGGTCGATCATCGGCACCAAGGGCGTGCGCGTCGGGCAGTCGTGGGCGCAGATGGAGGGCACCGGCGCGGGCTTCGGCACGTACAGCCTCTTGATGCTCCTGGCGACGGCGGGCAACGACAACCTGTCGGCGTCGAAGGTGTTCTACGGCCTCATGGCCACCACGGCGTTCGGCGCGTTGTCGGGCGTGGTCGCGGCGCGCACCATCCCGCTCACGGGCGGCGACGCGGCGGCCATCTCCACGGGCCTGATCTTCGGCTCGCTGGTGCCGGGCCTGCTCGTCTGGGCCTCGACCGACAACGGCCAGGTGATCACCGGGCTGACGCTGGCGACGGGCACGGTGGCGATGATCCTCCTGGGCGTGGCGAACCGCTCGCTCAACTGGTCGCGCGGGCGCTGGACCTTGATCCAGCTCGGCGGCGGCGTGGGCTTCCTGGCGGGCCTGGGGATCTCGGCGGCCACGCTCAACTCGGATTCGAGCAAGGGCAGCGTGCTCATCATCATGGCCGCGGGAACGATCGCGGGCCTGGCGCTGACGGCGTGGGCGACCGATGGCTTCGGGCCGGATGAGCGGCGGAACACGACGGCGCTGCTCGATTGGCGGCCGAAGGGCGGCCTCGTGCTGGGCGATCTCCTGACGGCGGTGGGCCCGACGCAGACGCAGGCGAAGGACGGGTCGCAGAGCCTGGGCGTGGTGGGGCGCGTGTTCGAGGCGCGGTTCTAGCAACTTCGAGTGAACCGCAAAAAGCTCTAACGCGGAGGCGCGGAGCTCGAGTGACCGGCCTCGAACCAGGTCATTCGCTCGTGAGCCTCCAGGTGCTCGCTCGATTTCTGAACCCACGGCGTCGGATTCCAAACCCTCCGCGTCTCCGCGCCTCCGCGTTGAGGTGTTTCGCTCTTGCCTTGGGTTCCTACGGGGGCGCGATGTTCGCGAGGATCGCCCCGAGGCGTTCCACTTCGCCCTCGACCTCGGCGTCCGCGAGCCACTCGACCGGGAAGTGCCGCAGCGAGCGCAGGTACGCGTCGAGCTGCTGGTCGCGGCCGTAGAAGAGCCACGAGAACTGCGCGGCCTCGGTGAGGTGCTTGCGCGCGCGGGCGAGATCGCCGGCGCCGATGGCCTCCTGCGCGGCCTCCAGCAAGCGGCCGGTGCCCGCCAGGCGTGAGCGGTCGTGCAGGCGCAGGTTCTCGCGGCGGCTGATCACCGAGAGCGAATCGAGGAAGCGCGCCATGTTCTCGGTGGCGAGCTTGATCTCGCGCGCGGCCTGCGGGTCCTCCTTGAGGAAGCGCATGAGGGCCTGGCGCGTCTCGAGGAAGATGCGCTTGTCGGCGGTGCGCAGGGCGTCGAGCGCGCGGGTGCGGGCGAAGCTGCCGAGGTCCTTGAGCGCGTCGGCGAGGGCGGCGGCGATGCGTTCGCCATCGGAGCCGGCGATGCGGCGCGCGTGGCCGCGGAAGAGGAAGGCGAGGTTGGTGGAGGCGGTGCGCACGAGGACGGCCGCCTCGAGATCGGCGGTGTAGCCCGGGACCACGTCGCTGCGCTCGGCCTCGTCGACCTTGGTGGCGACTTGATAGATGAGCTCGCCGATGCCCTGGCGCAGGCGGCCGCGGAACTCGAGCAGATCGCTCACGAGGTTCCACGGGTCGGCCATGACCGTGGGGTTGCGCAGGCGCTCGCCCAGCCGCTGCACATCGCGCTTCAGGCCGCTCGACACGGCGTCGACGAGGCTCGCGATCTCCTGCTCGGGGGTCTGCAGCGGTGCGTCGGCGATGTCCTCGCTGGCGTCGGGCCCGAAGGCGTCATCGAGCGTGTCGAGCGCGTCCTTGGCGGGCGCGGACGGGAACGCCTCCTTGGCGATCTCGACGAGCGTGTTCACGCTCTGCACCGTGTCCATCATCACCGGCGCGAGCTCTTCCCAGACGGCCAGCGAGTGCGAATCGCCGCCCTCGGCGCCGCTCTCGTGGCGCACCAGGTCCAGGTCGCAGAGCTTGAGGATGGCCTCAGCGGCCGCCATCAGGAGCTTGTTGACGCGCTCGCGCAGGGCCGGCTCGAAGCGCGCGGCGATGGTGCGCAGGCGCTCCTCGACGACGAGGGCCGCTTGATCCTCGGCAGGCAGAGCTGTGGCAGGACCCAGCACGGCTACATGGGTAACACACGGGCGTCGCCCGATCACGGTCCGATGACTTCCCGCGTCGCAATGTTGCGGATCAGCAATCTGCTGACCGCGCGCTCTTGACGGATTGGCCGCACCCGAGCGAGATCCGCCCGCCGTCATTCCGTCATGGAGTCACCCAGGAGATCTGCATGCGCCGCCTCTCGCTGCTCGCAATCACTGCCCTCGCACTCGGCCTCGCGCCCGCCGCGCGCGCCGACGAGGGCATGTGGACGTACGACAACTTCCCCACCGCGCAGGTCAAGAAGAAGTACGGCTTCGAGGCGACGCAGGCGTGGCTCGATTCGGCGCGGCGCTCGTCGCTGCGCATCGCGGGCGGCTGCTCGGCCAGCTTCGTCTCCGAGAACGGCCTGGTGATGACGAACCACCACTGCGTGCGCTCGTGCCTCTTGCAGCTCTCGGGCAAGGGCCACGACTACGCCACCGAGGGCTTCAACGCGCAGATCCCGGAGCAGGAGGTGCGCTGCCCCGAGATCGAGCTGAACGAGCTGCTCTCGATGACGGACGTGACCAAGAAGGTCGCCGAGGCCGTGAAGGGCCTGAAGGCGGGCTCGCCCGAGTACGCCAAGAAGCAGAAGGAGGCGAAGACCTTGCTGGAGAAGGAGTGCAGCGGCGGCGACGACAAGCTGCGCTGCGAGGTGATCGACCTGTACCACGGCGGGATCTTCAGCCTGTACAAGTTCCACCGCTACCAGGACGTGCGCGTGGTGTTCGCGCCGGAGCAGGCGGCGGCGCACTTCGGCGGCGATCCGGACAACTTCTCGTTCCCGCGCTACGCGCTGGACATGTCCTTCCTGCGCGCGTGGGAGAACGGCAAGCCGGTGAAGCCGGAGCACTGGTTCAAGTGGTCGGAGGCGGGCCCGAAGGAGGGCGAGCTCGTGTTCGTGAGCGGAAATCCGGGCAGCACGCGGCGCCTGCCCACCGTGTCGCAGTACCAGGAGCTGCGCGACTACACGATCCCGGAGCAGCTCATCCAGACGGCGCAGTGGCGCGGCGTGCTGGAGCAGTTCGTGACCTCGTCCGAAGAGCACGCGCACATGGCGAAGACGGAGCTGCTCGGGATCGACAACACGTACAAGGGCATCACCGGCCGCTACGCGGCGATCCGCGAGCCGAAGTTCATGGCGCAGAAGATGGACGAGGAGAAGAAGCTGCGCGCGAAGATCAAGGCGAAGGCTGCGCTGGCCAAGTCGGTGGGCGACGCGTACGAGCGCATCGCCAAGGCCGAGGACGAGTTCCGGCCGCACCGCCGCGAGTACGCGCTCATCGAGGGCATGGTGCCGACGCAGCTCCCCGGCGTGCAGAACGCGCGCACGGTGATGTACGCGCGCACGCTGGTGCGCCTCGCGGCAGAGCTGCAGAAGCCGGACGGCGAGCGGCTGCGCGAGTACCGCGATTCGGCGCTGCCGTCGGTGAAGCAGGCGCTGTTCTCCAAGGCGCCGCTGTTCCCGGACTTCGAGAAGCTCAAGATCGCGTACGGCCTGACCAAGCTGCGCGAGGACCTGGGGCCGGACCACGTGTTCGTGAAGAAGATCCTGGGCAAGCGCTCGCCGGAGGAGATCGCCGAGGAGATCGCCACCAAGTCGGAGCTGCGCGATCCCGAGGTGCGCAAGAAGCTGTTCGAGGGCGGCGCGGCGGCGATCGCGGCGTCGAACGATCCGGCCATCGTGCTCGCGCGGGCGTTCGACGACAGCGGGCGGCCGCTGCGCAAGTGGTACGAGGACTCGATCGAGGCGGGGAAGAACTCGGGCAGCGAGGCCATCGCGCAGGCGCGGTTCGCCATCGAGGGCACGTCGACGTATCCGGACGCGACCTTCACGCTGCGGCTCTCGTACGGCACGGTGAAGGGCTGGGAGTCGGGCGGGCGCGTGGTGAAGCCGTTCACGGACTTCGCGGGGCTGTATGACCGCGCGACCGGCCGCGAGCCGTTCAAGCTGGCGGCGTCGATCGAGGCCAACAAGGACCACGTGAAGCTGTCGGTGCCGCTCGACTTCTCCTCGGACAACGACATCATCGGCGGCAACTCGGGCTCGCCGCTCATCAACCAGAACCAGGAGATCGTGGGCCTGGCGTTCGACGGAAACCTGCCTTCGCTGGGCGGTGATTACTTCTTCGACCCGGCCGAGAACCGCACGGTGTCGGTGCACAGCGCGGGCATGCTGGAGGCGCTGCAGTCGATCTACGGCGCCAAGCGCGTGGTCGAGGAGATCCGGCCGGCGAAGGCGGCGGGCGGCGCTGGGCAGAAGTAGCTCGCGCTTGACACCACTCGGCGAACGACATTTCGTCGAGCGGTGCCGACCGTCACGCTCTTGGAGGAGGACCGCCGCGGCGAGTGGGATCCGCTGATCGGCGCGACCGTTGGCTCGTGGCGCATCGCGCGCAAGCTGGGCGCGGGCGGCATGGGAGCGGTGTTCCTGGCGCGGCATCCGGGCATCGGCGCGAGGGTGGCGATCAAGTTCCTGCACTCGCGCTACCAGAGCGATCGGGCGGCGGTGGAGCGCTTCTTCAACGAGGCGCGCGCGGTCAACCTGATCGGGCACGAGAACATCGTCAAGATCCTCGACTTCAACGTGCTGCCGGACGGGCGGCGCTACTTCGTGATGGAGTTCCTCGAGGGGCGCTCGCTGCAGTCGCTCCTGGACGCGAAGCAGGCGGTGCCGCTCTCGGTGGCGGGGCCGATCGTGCTGCAGATCAGCCGCGCGCTGCAGGCGGCGCACGAGCGCGGGATCACGCATCGGGATCTGAAGCCGGAGAACGTGTTCCTCGTCTCGCAGATGGGGCGCAAGCACTTCGTGAAGCTGGTCGACTTCGGCATCGCCAAGCTGGAGCCGCAGGGCGCGCAGCAGGGCGGCGCGGTCACGGAGACGGGCGTGGTGATGGGCACGCCGGCGTACATGTCGCCGGAGCAGGCGGCGGGGCGCATCGGAGAGATCGGGCGGCGCAGCGACGTGTATTCGCTGGGCGTCGTGATGTACCAGCTCGCGACGGGCCGCGTGCCGTTCGAGGGGCCGAGCACGGCGGAGACGCTGGTGAAGCACCTGCAAGAGAGGCCGCGGCCGCCGCGCGAGCTGGAGCAGAGTGTGCCGGCCGAGTACGAGGCGGTGATCCTCAAGGCGCTGGAGAAGAAGCGCGAGGATCGCTTCCAGTCGATGAAGGAGCTGCACGACGCGCTGCGCGCGTGCATGAGGGCGCTGGGCGTGAGCGAGGAGCTGCCCGTGGACGATGGGCCGCCCGCGCCGCCTGAGCTCGACGACGAGACGGGGCCGGTGCCAGAGGGCGCGCAGCGGCCGCTGCCGGTGCCCGGGACGCAGACGAGCGCGGGGCCGCTGACGCTGGGGGGCCGGGTGGTGGAGGCGGCGGAGTGGGCCGTCGCGCCAGAGCGGCGGATGAAGATCGCGGCGGGTGTGCTGGGCGTGATCGTGCTGGTGGGGATGGTGGGGATCTCGCGCGAGCAGAAGCACGCGCACGAGATCGACAAGGCGC
>JAFEBC010000040.1 GCA_018266095.1 Deltaproteobacteria bacterium | reverse complement strand
CGGCCATCAAGGTCTTCAACTGGACGGGCACGCTCTACAAGGGCTCGATCAGCTTCAAGACGCCGTTCCTCTACGTCTGCGGCTTCCTCTACTTCCTCGTGTTCGGCGGCATGACCGGCGTCGCGAGCACCTGGATGATGGAGGTGCCGTACGTCGCCCACACGAACAGCGGCATGCGCATCCAGGTCAGGCCCGGCGCGCGCAGCGTGTGCACGGTGACGATGAAGTTGAGGCCCGTCATGATCGACGAGAAGCCGATGATGAAGAGGCCCAAGACGACCCAGAAGGCCTGCGTGGTCGTGGTGGTCGAGTAGGGCGTGTAGAACGTCCAGCCCGTGTCGACGCCGCCGTGCACCATGCCCCAGAGCGTCAGCGTGACGCCGCCCAGGTACACGTAGAACGACGCCAGGTTCAGCCGCGGGAAGGCCACGTCGCGCGCGCCGAGCATCAGCGGCAGCACGAAGTTACCGAACGCGGACGGGATGGCCGGGATCATGAAGAAGAAGATCATGGCCACGCCGTGCAGCGTGAACAGGCGGTTGTACGTGAGCGCGTCGAAGAGGAACGGCCCGGGCTCGAGCAGCTTCATGCGCAGCGTGAGCGCGAAGATGCCGCCGATGAGGAAGCCCAGGATGACCATCACCAGGAACATGATGCCCACGCGCTTGTGATCGCGCGTGTTCAGCCACGACATCACGGTCGTGCCGTCGGTCAGGTACGAAGGGGCGGGAGGCGCGCCCGCGAGAACTGCGTGTCCGTCAGCGCTTTGGAGCATAAACCGGTCCCTCCTGCGGCACGTTCAGCACGTCCGCGCGGTGCAGCGACTTCATGTACTCGACGAGCGCCGCGATCTCCGGGCCCGCGAGCTTGTTCTGGTAGACGGGCATCACCGGCTCGTAGCCGTCGACGACCTTCGCCATGGGGTCCATGATCGACTGCGTCATGTACTCCTCGTCCACCTTCAGCGACGTGCCGTCCTTGAACTTGGCGGTGCGGCCGTACATGTCGAGCCACGACGGGCCGATGTGCTGCGAGCCGTCGGTCGAGTGGCACTTCACGCAGCCGACCTCGACCGCGATGCGGCGGCCCTGCTCGGCGAGGTCAGACCGCGGCGACACCGGGTCCAGCGGCGTGTTCAGGCTGTCCTGGCGCTCGACCATCGGCTTGCCGCCGGGGGGCGCGTTCTGGCTCGCGCGCTTGGTGTCGGCGAGCCACTGCTCGTAGTCGGCCGGCGTCATCACGATCACGTCGGCGCGCATGATGGAGTGGCCGCCGCCGCAGTACTCGGCGCACAGCACCTGGAAGCGGCCGGTCTTGGTGGCCTGGAACCAGGTCTGCGTGTAGCGGCCCGGGACCGCGTCCTTCTTGATGCGGAACTCCGGCACGTAGAACGAGTGGATCACGTCCTGCGAGGTCAACAGGAGGCGCACCGGGCGGCCCATCGGCACGTGCAGCACGTTGATGGCGTTGGGGCCGTCGGCGTAGTTGAACTTCCACATCCACTTCTTCGCCATCACGTAGACGTCCATCGAATCCGCGGGCGGGTTCTCCATCTCCACGAACTGGCGGAAGCCGATGGCGAACCACAGCAGGAACAGCGCCAGCGGCACGCCGATGAAGCCGGCCTCGAGCACGCCGTTGGGCTGCACGTGCGGCGTGGTCTGATGCGGGCTCTGGCGCCGGTACTTGACGAAGAAGATGAGCGCCGTGAGACCCACCAGCGACGACATGAAGATGGTCGCGAGGATCACGAAGTAGTGGAGCTGATCGATGCCCTCGGCGAACGTCGACGCCTGCTCGGGCAGGAACAGCAGTCTGCGGAGAAACTCGTTCATGCGACTGTTCCCTTCTTCGGAGCTGGCGGAGCGCGCCAGGTCCCCTTCTTGATCTCGAGGCGCCAGAGATAGATGAGCAACGCCGCGAGGGTGAGCCCGCAGATGGCCGCGCCCGTGCGCACGAACGCGAGCACATAGACGTGGTACTTGCGGCTCGCCGGGTCGTACCGGAAGCACTTGAGGAGCACGCGGTCGATGGTGGTGCCGACCTTGCCGTCGGAGGCCTCGACCATGGCGAGGCGCAGGTCGCGGTCGGCGGGCTGGACGCCGTAGAGGTAGCGCGAGATGCGGCCGTCGGGCGTGATGACCATGGAGACCGCGGGGTGCTCGTACTGCTGCTCGGGCTGGTCCCAGCGGTAGAGGAAGCCCACGGACTGCGTGAGCGCCTTGATGTTGTCGGGACTGCCGGTGAGGAAGACCCAGTCCTGCGTATGCGCGGTGGAGGCCGACACGAGCCGCTTCATGTAGCCGGCCTGGTAGAGCGAGCTCTCGCGGGGCGAATCCTTGGGCGAGAAGCTGACGGTGATCGCGGTGTAGTCCTCGCCCAGCTTGAGCTGGCTCT
The DNA here is from genome assembly GCA_018266095.1 of Deltaproteobacteria bacterium. Lineage (GTDB taxonomy): Bacteria > Myxococcota > Myxococcia > Myxococcales > 40CM-4-68-19 > CAIWCD01. Next base: position 3,303 of record JAFEBC010000040.1, on the reverse strand, counting down.
GGTTCAGGCCCTTGATGAGCCCGTTCAAGAGCGTGGAGCAGAGCAGCTTGCAGTCGAAGTAAACGAGCGTGAGCAGGACGGGCTTGCCGGGCTTCAGGAGCTCGCGCAGCGTCACGCGGTTCTGGAAGCCGTCCATGAAGTGCAGATCGAGCGGCAGGTGCTCGCCCAGGTGCTCGACCACGTCGACGGGCTCGCCCGGCGGAGGCGGCGGGGCGTCCATCATCGTGGGCGTGTTCGAGGGCGCGATGACGGCGGGCGCGGTCGCGGCAGGCGCAGTCGCGGCAGGCGCAGTCGCGGCAGGCGCGTTCGCAGCCGGGGCAGCGCCCGGAGCGACGTCACCTGCGATGAGGCTCGCGAGTGCGAGCAGCGCGCCCGTCAGCATCGGCTACTTTCCACCCTTCGACTTGGGCTCGGCCTTCTTCGGCTCGGGCTTCTTCGTGTCCTTCTTCTCGTCCTTCTTGTCGTTCCCCTGGGGCGCGGCCGGCGCAGGGGCCTTCTCGGCCTTGTCCTGCTCCGCGATCACGAGCTCCATGGCGCGCTCGATGGGCACGCGCACCACGCCGGCCTTCTTGTCGACCCACGCGTACGAGGTGAGCTTCTCGCGCGCCACCTCGGCGTCGTTCTCCTTCCACTTGTTGAGCTCGAAGGGCACGTAGTCGACGATGCCGTTCTCCTCGTTGTGGAGGGCGGCCGGGATCGGCGCGGGGCCCGTCGGGTTCATGGCCTTCTCGGTGGCGGCCTGGATCTTCAAGGCCCACGCGGCGCCGACGCCGAACAGCGCGACGGAGATGATGCCGACCATGGCCACGTACTTGACGTTCACGGGCGTCGCGTCAGGCATGACCACGTCGTGGCCGTGCCCGTGCGAATCGTGAGCGGGAGCGGAAGCGGTCTCGGTGCTCATGGCTGCGTGTACCTCAGCGAGTCGTCGAGATAGGGATCGCCCACCGGCACCGCGTAGCGGCCACGGATGCGGAAGAGCGCGAACGCGATGGCAACGCCGCCCACGCCGACGAGCGCGGTGAGGTGCGACCAGTGGAACGTGGGCTCAGCGTGGTAGGCGGGGTTGATGAGCCAGAACGTGTCGAGGAAGCAGGTCGACATGAGCCACACGGCCATCAGCGAGAGCAGCGTCGGCTTGCGCTTCAGGTCGCGCGACAACAGCGTGAAGAAGGGGATGATGAAGTGGGTGGCGATGAGGACCGACCACACGCCCTTCCAGGCGCCCTGCGTGCGCGAGATGTACCAGGTGATCTCCTCGGGCAGGTTCGCGATCCAGATGAGCATGTACTGCGAGAACGCGATGTAGGCCCAGAACGCGGTGAACGCGAGCATGAGCTTGCCCAGGTTGTGCCAGTGCGACGGCGAGACCACCGCCGTGTGCGAGTTCGGCACGTCCTGCGCGAGGCGCGAGACGATCACCGTGAGGCAGATGGCCGAGAGGAAGCCGCCCGCGAAGTAGTAGATGCCGAACATCGTCGACGAGAACAGCGGGTCGAGCGAGAGCAGCCAGTCGAAGCAGGCGAACGTGAGCGCCAGCGCGAGGATGGGCAGGCCACCGGCCCCGAGGCGACGCATCCTGCGGGTGAGCGCGGACGAGGGCGACTCGTCGGCCTTGTGCGACCACATCCAGAAGAGCTGCGAGAGGCCGATGAACACGACGAAGTAGAGCACCGCGCGCGTGTAGAACGAGCCGAGGTTCAGGTAGGAGGACTTGGCCGCGAGGTGCGCCATCTGCTCCTTGGTGAACCCGTGCGTCGTCGGCAGATCCTCCGGGTGCGTCCAGAAGAAGAGCTTCTTGGCGTTGAGCGCGATGGGCAGGAAGAGCAGGGCGAACACAGGCAGCGAGCCCGCCATCGTCTCCCACACGCGGCGCAGCACGGTCATCCAGCGGCCGCCGGCGGCGTGGAACGCCATCATCAGCACCAGCGCGCCGAGCGCGATGGCGAGCCAGTACAGGTAGCCCGTGAGGTAGCCCTCGAGGCCCTGCTCGCCGGCCGCCAGCGTGGCGCCGATGCCGATGACGCCGACGATGCCCGCGATCATCATCGCCTGGCTGCCGCCGGTGAACTTCTCGATGTCGAATCCCGCGGCCGGATCAGCGTGGCCGTGCGCGTCGTGCGCGTGGGTGTCGGTGGCCATTACTGGCCCTCCTTCGCAAGCTCGCCGCGTGCGGCCGGCGGGACGTCGTCGATGCGCGAGTTCTGGCTGCGCTGCAGGGCGCGCACGTAGGCGACCACCGCCCAGCGCTCGTCGACATTGAGGTCAGAGCCGTAGCCCGCCATCAGGCCGAAGCCGTTCTTGACGACCTCGTAGATGTGCCCGTTGGTGAGCGCGGCCTTGGTGTGCAGGTTCGGCGGCGCGCGCAGGCCCATCTGGCTGCCGACGAGCGACACGCCGTCACCGGCGAGGCCGTGGCAGATGGCGCAGTGGATGTCGAACTTCTTCTTTCCCAGCTCGAGCGTGTGCGAGTCGAGGTGCATCGGGAAGCCCGTGATGGTCTTGCCCGCGGCGTCCACGCCGTCGGTGAGCTCGGTGTTCCCGACCTTCTTCTCGCGCGGGATCGTGTTCGCGGGCGGCGTGCGCATGGAGCGGCCGTCGGCGTACATCGGGGAGGGCGCGTAGGCCTTGTACTTGGCCTGCTTCATCATCGGGTCGATGTCCTCGGCCTGCACGCACGCGACCGATGACATCGCCAGCGCCACGAACGCGAGGATCAACATGGGGGTCGAGGGGGAGCAGTGCTCGCCCCTCGTGGAGGTGGCCCGGAGGGACACCGAATCGCGGAGCGTCAGATCCGAAGATGAGGGGCGGGCAGCTCGCAGCGCGCGAGGTCCTTAGGTATTTGGCATGCCGTGGGGCCGCGCACAGTCTCGACGCGGCGGGCGCCGAGCGAGCGCAGCTTCTCCTCGACGTCCTTCAGGTCGCCCGGCAGCTTCTCGGACTCGACGCTGATCCAGTACGCATCCAGCGACGCCGAGCGGAACGCCTCGCTCTCGAACACCGGGTGGTACGGACGCGGCAGGCCGAACAGCGCCATCGAGCCGAAGAAGATGCTGATGGCGGTGAGCAGGATGGCGCTCTCGAAGGTGATCGGGATGTTCGTCGGCCAGCCCGCGAGGCCCAGGTTCCGGCCTGCGACGTTGATGGGGTAGTCGTAGCTGTTCATCCACCACTGCATGCCGAAGCCGCCGAAGATCCCGCAGAGCGCGCCCGTGAGCGCGATGCGCGGCACGATCGACTTGGGGATGCCGAGGGCCTCTTCGATGCCGTGCACCGGATACGGCGAGTACGCGTCGAGCG
>JAFEBC010000409.1 GCA_018266095.1 Deltaproteobacteria bacterium | reverse complement strand
GAGGATGGTGCGCCCCAGCATCTCGTTGATGGAGAGGTTCACCAGCTCCTTGAGGCTCTTGCCCTTGAAGCGGGTCGAGTTCTCGCGGATGCGGTCGTAGACCACGATGGTGTCGTTCACCGAGTAACCGACCACCGTGAGGATCGCCGTCACCGAGGTGAGGTTGAACTCGCGGCGGCTCACCACGAAGTAGCCCATGGTGATGATGGCGTCGTGCACGAGGGCGATGACCACGCCCGGCGAGAAGCGGAAGTCGAAGCGCAGGCCGACGTAGACGAGGATCATGCCCATCGCCCAGAGCACGGCCTTGATGCCGTCCAGGCGGAGCTGCTTTCCGACCTGCGGGCCGACGTACTCGGTGCGCACCACCTCGACGTTGTCGTTGCCGTACTTCTCCTTGAGCACCGCGCCGATCTTGTCGCCGGGGCCCTGCGCCAGGATCGTGTACTCCTTGGCCTGACCCTCGCGCGCGGAGAGCGTGCGGATCTCCTTCACGTTGAGGCCGGCCTTCTCGCAGGCGCGGCGCAGCGTGGCCTCGTCGACGGCGTTCTTGAACCCGACATCGAGCTTGTCGCCGACCTCGGGGTCGAAGTGGAAGCTCGTGGGCTGCGCCGACGCCAGCTCGGTCTGGATCACGCCGCGCGCCGTCTCGGCCGTCTCCTTGGAGAGCAGCGCGATGCGCTCGACGCGCACCAGGAACTCGCGGTTCGCCTTCGGGCCGTACTCCTGCACCGTGGGCTCGCCGAAGCCGACCTTCTCGATCACCTCGCGGATGGACGCGAGATCGGCGTCGCCCTTGAACTTGATCTGCAGCTCGGTGCCGCCGGCGAAGTCGACGCCGTAGTTCAGGCCCGGGTAGACGATGGCGCCGAAGAGCACGAGCGCGTTGACGATGAGGCTCGCGACCACCGCGATGCGGCGGTACTTCACGAAGTCGTGCTTCGTGTCGTTCTTCACCAGCTCGACGAATTTCATTTCCATTAGAAGCTGACCGCCTTCTTGAGCTTGCCGTGGTTGACGAACCACTCCACGATGGTGCGCGTCACCACGATGCTCGTGAACATCGACGCCAACAGACCGATGATGAGCGTCGTGGCGAAGCCGCGCACCGGGCCGGAGCCGTTGGCGCGGATGACGAAGCCTGCCACCAGCGCGGTGACGTGGCCGTCGAAGATCGTCCAGAACACCTTGTCGTAGCCCTGGCTGACGGCCTGGAACACGGTCTTGCCCGCCTTGAGCTCCTCACGGATGCGCTCGTTGATGAGCACGTTCGCGTCGACCGCCATGCCGAGCGTGAGCACGAAGCCGGCGATGCCCGGCAGCGTGAGCGTGGAGTCGATGAGCGCCATGACGGCGAGCACCGCGAGGCCGTTGAGCACCAGCGCGACGTCGGCCACGAGACCGGAGAACCGGTAGTAGATCGCCATGAACACCAGCACGGCGAAGACGCCGAGCAGCGCCGCGAGCGTGCCGCGGTGGATGAGCTCCGGCCCGAGCGAGGCGCCGACCGAGCGCTCCTCGAGGATGCGCACCGGCACCGGGAGCGAGTTCTTCAGCACCAGCGCGAGATCGTCGGCTTCCTTCTTGATCTCGTTCACCGGGCGCAGGCCGCCCATGTGGATGGTGCAGATGCCGCCCGTGATCGGCTCGTTGATGACCGGCGCGCTCTCGACCGCCTCGTCGAGGACGATGGCCATCAGGCGCTTGGTGTTCTCGGTGGTGAGCTGGCCGAACTTCTCGGCGCCCACGCGGTTGAAGGTGAGCTGCACCTGGGGCCGCGAGCCCTCGCCGGGGCGCTGATCGAACACCACGCGCGCGTCGGTGACGTAGTCGCCCGAGAGGCCGTGGCGCTTGTCCAAGAGGTACGTGCGGTACGAGGTCTTGAGCTTGACCGTGTCGTCCTCGCGGTGGATGCCCCAGTCGCGCTGCGCAGGGGCCGGGTGCTCCTTGAGGAACGCCTCGAGCGTCGGCCGGTCGTCCGAGCGGAAGAACGCCTCGCGCACCTTGGCGCCGCCGGGGCCCTCGTGGCTGGAGAAGTCCACGCGGATGCCGGGGGGCAGGTTGGTGATCGAGGTGACGGGCTCGGTCTCGTCGTCGACGATGCGGAACTCGAGGTGCGCCGTGCGGCCGAGGAGCTCCTTGGCGCGCTCCGGATCCGAGTAGCCGGGGAGCTGGATGAGGATGTTCGAGTCACCGCGCTTGGCGATGTTCGGCTCGGACACGCCCCACTTGTCGACGCGGTTGCGCACGGCCTTGACGGCCTGATCGACCGCGCCCTCCTTGAGCTGGCGGACCGCCTCGTCCTTCATCGCCACCACGAAGCTGTTGGCGCCCGAGGAGCGGAACGTCATGTCGGTGTACTCGTCGGCGATGATCTTGTGCGCCTTGTCGAGCGCGGCCGCGTCGGTCGAGCTGACGGTGACGAGGCCCGTCTCGCCGTCGCCCTTGCTCTCGACGCCCTTGATCTCCTTGCGCTCGAACTCGGCGTCGAACTCCTCGGCGCGGCGCACGGCGCGCTCACGCACGGCGCGCTCGGCGTCGGCGCCCATCACCAGATGGATGCCGCCCTGGAGGTCGAGGCCGAGGTTCAGGTGCTGCGAGGGCGCCCACTTGGGACGCGCAGCCTCGAACACCTTGGGATCATTGCGCTGATCGGCCGGGAGCGAGAAGTACGTGTATGACGGCACCAGCGCATAGACCGCGCCGATCGTCGCCGCCACGATGAAGCCAGCTTTCCAGTACCACGTGCGATCCATCAAACTCTCCTGCAATGGGCGCGAACCAAGACGCCCGGACTACTTCTTTTCTTCCTGAACCTTGGCGGAATCCTTCGCCTCGTCCTCGAGCTTCAGAGGGCCGGCGATCTGCGACACCAGCACGCGCGCCTTCACGTTCGGCGCGATCTCGAGCGTGACCACCTTGCCCGCGACCTGGAACACCTTGCCGATGAGGCCGCCGGTGGTGACGACGTCGTCGCCCTTCTGCAGGCCGGAGAGGAACTTCTCCTGCTCCTGCTGCTGCTTCTGCTGCGGGCGGAACATCACGAAATAGACGATGGCGACGATGACCAGGCCGAGCGCGAGCTGCGACACGAGCGGGTTGGGCTCGGCCTGCGCGAGGAGCGCGGCGGGCAGCGTGGACAGCGCAGAGCTGAGGGCGAACAGGGGCACGCGGGCCAGTCTCTCTTCAAGAGGGAAAACGGGCCGCGCTTCTAGCACCCCCTCCCGCCGAGCGCAATCGCCAATTCAGCCGCGGCGAGAGGGGAAATATTGCCCTGCGATTCGCAAGTTGCGCCGCAGATCGCGCGCGCCCGCGCTCAGCCTTGCGCAGCGCGGCGCCGGCGCGTGAGGAGCACGCAGACGCCGAGCAGCGCGAAGAGGCCCGCGGGGCCGGTGTTGCACCCCGAGGACTTGAGCGCGACGCCCGTGCCCGCGAGCGGGATGGTGAGCGTGGGATCGGCGCCGCCCTGGACCTTGAAGCTGGCCGTGGCGGTGCCGGCGCCGGTGACCGCGGGCGTGAAGAGCGCGGTGAGGTTGAGCGTGGCGCCTGCGGCGATGGTCGCGGGCAGCGCGGGGCCGTGCAGCGAGAACGTCGCGGTGTCGCTGCTGTAGGACACGAGCTGCACGGGCTGCGTGCCCGGGTTCGTCAGCACGATGGTCTTGCTGCCCGCGCCGCCGATGGTCACCTGGCCGAAGTCGACCTTGGTGGGACCGGTGAGGCCCGGCGCGACGCCCGTGCCCGTGAGCGGGACCGCGATGCCCGCGCCGCCCGAGGGCGCGAGGTTCAACGTCTGCGCCTGCGCGCCGCCCGCGGCCGGGGCGAAGACGACCGCGAGCGTGAGCGTGCCGCCGACAGCCAGCGTGGACGTCGTCGCGCCGCTGATGCTCACGCTGAAGCCCGCGGGCGCGTCGGCCACAGAGGGGACGATCACGTCCGCCGGCACCGTGCCCGAGTTGGTGACCGTGAGCGTCTTGGTCAGCGAGGCGCCCACGCCCACGGGCCCGAAGTCGAGCGAGGTCGGCGAGACGCTGATGCGCGGCGTGTCGGCGACGGGCGGCGTGTTGGCCTGACCGGTGAGCGTGACCTCGAGCGTGCTGGTGTCGGTGGCCGTCTCCGCGGTGATGGTGAGCTTGGCCGTGCGCACGCCTGCGTTGGCCGGCGCGAACCCGAGGGCGAAGAGCTGCGTCCGGCCGGCGCCCACGGTGATGGCGCTCGTGAGATCGACCGAGAGCAGCGCGAAGTCGGCGGCGTTGTCGCCCGAGAGCGCGGCCGCGGTGATGTGCCCCGGCGCGAGGCCCTGGTTCTTCACCAGCACGGCCACCGACTGCGACTTCTGCCCGACGAGCTGGGTCCCGAAGTCGATGCTGCCGGGCGTGATGGCGAAATCGGGCCCGATGCCCGCGCCGGTGAGCGGGATGACGAGCGAGGCCGCGGTGTCGAAGGTGATGGTGAGGGTGGCCGCGTCGCTGGCGATGGCGGTGGGCGCGTAGGTCACGTCCACGCTCGAGACCGTGCCCGGATCGAGCTCGCTGGTGGTCGGGTCGGTGTTGCTGAAGCGGCCCGCGCCCGCGCCGCTGAGGGTGACGTTGGTGATGGCGCTGAAGCCGTCGCCGGTGTTGGTGAAGTGGATGGTGCGCGTGCTGGTGGTGCCCACGCGCACGTCGCCGAACGCAGCCGTGTCGCTCGTGCTGATGGCGCCGCCGATGCCGTTGGCCTTGAGCGTGAGCGTGCCGGCCTCTCCTGCGTCGAGCTGCACCGTGACCACGGCGGAGCGCGCGCCGACGGCGCTGGGGAACGCGAACACGTCGAAGTAGAACTTCTGCCCCGAGGGCACGGTGACGGGGAACTCCTGGCCGTTGCTCGTCTGGATGGCGAAGTCGTCGCCGTTCGCGCCGCCGATCGAGAGACCCGTGAGGACCACGTCGCCGCCGCTGTCGTCGTCGTTGACGAACTTCGCCTGCGCGTAGCCGGGGTCCTCGTCGACGCCCACGTCGCCGAAGTCGATGGTGTCGGGATTCCAGCGGCCCGAGGGCTGGTAGGCGGTGCCGGAGAGCGTGTTGTTGACCAGGTTGTTGCTGTATTGGCCGGTGAGGCTGCCGGTGACGTAGCCCGAGGTCTCGGAGGTGGGCGTGAAGACGATGGCGCCGAGGTCGGCCTGGTCGCCGGGGTTGAGGGTGACTCCTCCTGCCTCGGGGTCGAGGTTGCTGACGAAGGTGAACATCGGCGAGCCCTCGCCCAACTGCACGCGGGTGAGGAGCGAGGTCACGTTGCCGTTGTTGGTCGCGTAGATCTCCTGCTGCGCCGTCTTGCCCACCGCGAGGTAACCGAACGCGGCGTCGTTGAAGGTGATGCTCTCCTGCGTGCCGAAGCCGTCGAGGACGATGGTACCGAAGAAGTACCCGTCGAACGTCGAGTACACGTAGATGGTGCCGCCGGCGCCGCCCGCGGAGGGGCTCAGGTAGACGGGGACGTCGATGGAGGAGCCCGGCTCGATCGAGATGTACG
>JAFEBC010000408.1 GCA_018266095.1 Deltaproteobacteria bacterium | reverse complement strand
GTTCGTCATGCGCGGGGGTGGCCTGTTCATCGCGCTCGGCGACAACGTCGATCCCGACGCGTACAACGACAGCCTGAAGGGCCTGTTGCCGCGGCCGCTGCACCTGCTCAAGACCGCGCTCGATCCCGACCAGCCCGACGTGCCGCAGGGGGCGCCGGATCGCGCCGCGCGCTTCGGGCTCATCGACTGGACGCACCCGCTCTTCCGCGTGTTCGGGCCACAAGAACGCGAGGCCGTCGAGAGCGTGCGCACGTTCCGCTATGCGCTCTTGAAGCCCGAGGGCACGGGCCGCGCGCTGGTGAGCTTCGATGACGGCGCGCCGGCGCTGGTCGAGGCCAACGTGGGCGCGGGGCGCGTGCTGCTCCTGACCACGAGCGCTTCGGCGACGTGGACCGACTGGCCCATCCGGCCGAGCTTCTTGCCCGTCATGCAGCAGGCCACGAGCCTGCTCGCGGGTGCGCTGGACGAGAAGCCCTCGGGCAATGCGGAAGTGGGCGAGCTGCGCGCGCTGCAGACGCCGGAGGGCCAGAAGCTGGAGCGCGTCCTCGGGCCGGACGGCAAGGACGTGCCGCTCGTGCGCGACGAAGCGACGCCGGGCGAGCTCAAGGTGCCGGTGTCGCGCCCGGGCGTGCACCACGTGATGCTGAGCAGCGCGGGCCAGCCGCCGCACGAGGATCCCGCGCTCTCGTTCGTGGCCCGGCTCGACCCCAAGGAGGCCGATCTCACGCGCGTCGACGAGCGCGAGGTGAAGGCGTGGCTCGGCGGCGGCCAGACGGCGCAGGTGGCCTCGAGCTCGCGCGAGGCGCAGGGCAATCACGGGACGCCGCTGTGGGGATTCCTCTTCGTGCTCGCTGCGCTGGCCGTGCTGGGCGAGGGTGCGCTCACGCGCAAGTAGCGCCATCCGGCCGAGCCGCCGCGGCGGCTACAGCCCCTTCAGATCCATCAGCTCCCACTGCCCGTCCTCGACGAGGCCCACGCCCGCCGCGTACGTCTCGGTGAGCTTGCGCTTCACCTTGGCCTTCTCCTTCTCGGTGACCGTGAGCACGAGGCAATCGCCGAACGCGCGCCCCGCCGCCTTGCACGGCTTGCCCGCGCTCTTCACCGTGCGCTCGAGCACGAGCTTGCCGCGCTTCTCCGTCCACTTCTTGCCGACCTTGATGGGCGCGGGGAGCAAGAGGCGCTCCGTCTTGGCGGCCGGCTTGTCGCCGCCTTCGGCGCCTACGGACACCATGAAGATGCCCGTCTTGCGCAGCTCGTACGAGAGGCGCGACGCGTTCTTGGGCATGCGGTTCACGATCATGGTGCAGCTCTCGCGCGTGAGGCCCGGATCGTCGCCCTCGCGCGCGCGGCTCTCGACCACCTCGCACGACGCGCCCGCCTTGTTCGCATCGTCGGCGGGCGGCGCCTTGCCCTTCTGCGGCTTCTCGCGCTCCTGGTACACGCGGATGAGGCCCTGCTGCGTGGCGAACCAGTGCGCAGGATCGCTCGACACCGAGACCTTCGCGGCGTCCGCCTTGGCCTTCTTCTTGGCGAACGCAGGCCCCGCCAGCGCGAGGAGCGCCAGCGAGAACGCGAGTGCGAGTGTCGAGCGCGAGGTCAGGCGTGGCTCCGCTCGGTGGGATCGTGGTGCACGTGCGCCTGGCCGAAGCCGCGGTGCACGACGTGCGGCTTCAGCTCCGCCTTCTCGATGGTCTCGATGAACGCGCGCGAGGCCGCCGTACCGCACGCCGCCGCCGCCTTCGACGGGTCGATGCTCGCCGCCGACTTGGCGAACTTCTGCAGCGTGTCCATGCGCGCCGCCGCCTGCTCCAGCCGGCCGATCGCCAGCGGCCCCGAGCGCGCCGCCCGCGAGATGCCGTCGATGGCGCCGTCCTGCAGCTTGAGCGTGTGGCAGATGAGCACCGCGTCGCACCCGGCCGCGATCGCGTTCGGCGCCGAATCCAGCACGCCGAAGTTGTCGGCGATGGCCGCCATCTCCAGGTCATCCGAGACGCACACGCCCGCGAAGCCGATGTCCTTGCGCAGGATCCGGAGCGTGCGCTCGGAGAGCGTGGCCGGCAGCGTGTCGAGCGCATCGAAGGTCACGTGCGCCGTCATCACCGAGGCCAGCATCGCGCTCTTCACGGTGAGGAACGGCACGAGCTCGCACTCCCAGAGCTGCGCCTCGTCGTGCGCCAGGCGCGGCAGCGTCTTGTGCGAATCCTGCGAGGTGTCACCGTGCCCCGGGAAGTGCTTGGCGCACGAGGCGATGCCGTTGCGCTCGAACGTCTGGCCCATGATGGCCGCGAGCTTGGACACGCGCGTCTCGTTGTCGCCGAACGAGCGGTCGCCGATGACCGGATTGTCCGGGTTGGACGCGATGTCCACGACCGGCGCGAGGTTCCAGTCGATGCCGCACGCGTTCAGCTCGGACGCGATGATCTGGCCGACCTTCTCGACGACCTTGTGGCCCGGCAGGCCATTGAGCCCGCCCGCGTGGTCGATGTCGCCCAGGCGCCCCATGGTGGGAATGGTGGTCCAATGTGGGGCCTTGAGCCGCTGCACGCGCCCGCCCTCCTGATCGATGGCGATGAGCAGCTTCCCAGGCGCCGCCGCCTTGAGCGTCTTGCAGAGCGTGGCCACTTGCTCCGGGTCCTGCACGTTGCGCGCGAAGAGCACGATGCCGCCGATGCCCCGGCGCACGAGGTCCAGCTCGGCTTCGGTCGGCGTGAGGCCCTGGATGCCGGCGACGACGCACTTGGCTGCGAGGCTGTCGAGACGTTCTCTGGCCACGGACGGTCCTTTGCGGTGGGTTCGGAGGCACGCACTCTGGCACAAAATCCCCTGGCGCGGCGACCGTGTTCGCTCGATCGCAAAAAGCAAGGCCAAGACGTTTTGCCCGGGCGCCCTGGCGCTGCTACGATCGGGCCGGATCCCGTGTCCTCCGCCCACCCCGCGGAGGCCACGCCAGAAGGTGAACAGCCGCGTCGTGAAGGTCTCGCTGGTTCCCAAGTCCCGTTCGTTGCGGCGCCTGTTGGCGCTGGTGTTGGTGTCCGTCTCGATCTCGGCCCACGCTGGCCAGGCCGAGGATCGCGCGCTGCTCAAGGCGCGGCTCGAGGGCCTGCTCTCGCAGCCGCCGCTCGCGGGCTCGCACGTGTCGGGTGAGGTGGTCTCGCTCGAGGACGGCGCGCAGCTCTGGTCGCGCACGCCCAATGACGAGCTGAACCCGGCCTCGAACACGAAGGTCGTCACCGCGGCCGTGGCGCTGCTCAAGCTCGGGCCGGAGTACCGCTTCACGACCGAGCTGCTGGCCGACGGCGGCGTGGGCAAGAACGGCAGGATCAAGGCGCTCTACCTGCGCGGCAAGGCCGACCCCACGCTGGACACCGAGCGGCTGCAGTCGTTCGCGAGCGACCTGTGGCACCGCGGCGTGCGCCAGGTGCAGGACCTCGTGCTCGACGATTCGTTCCTGGACGATCAGCCCTGGGGGCCGGGCTGGGACACGGAAGATTCGGACAAGCCCTACGCGGCGCCGGTCGGGGCGCTCTCGGTGAACCACAACTCGGTCGGCATCTGGGTGGTGCCGGGCGACAGGCCGGGCAAGGCGCGCATCGAGCTTGACCCGGAGGCGAAGGGCTTCTTCGTCCTCGACAACCGCGTGCAGACGGTGCGCGCAGGGAACCGCAAGCACCTCGTGCCGCACACGATGGACGGGGGCAACGATCGCACGCGCGTGGTGGTGGCGGGCCGCGTGGCCGTGGGCGATCCGCAGGTGTTCTGGCGGCGCGTGACCGACCCGGCGTTCTACACGGGCTACGTGCTCAAGCAGGCGCTCATCGAGCGCGGCATCAAGGTCACCGGCAAGGTCAAGCGCGGCGTCACGCCGGCGTCGGCCACCAGCATCACCATCTTCGAGTCGCACGCGCTGGGCGAGATCGTGCGCGAGATGAACAAGGTGTCGTCGAACTTCCAGGCCGAGATGATCCTGAAGACCTTGGGCGCCGAGGTGAAGGGCGCGCCCGGGACGTGGGCCAAGGGCGTCGAGGCGGCTGAAGGAATCCTCGCGGATCTCGGCCTGGCCAAGGGCACGTACACGCTCAAGAACGGCTCGGGGCTGAACGACACGAACCGCTTCTCGGCGCACCAGATCACGACCTTGCTCGCGGCGATGTGGAAGAAGTTCCACGTGTCGGCGGAGTTCGTGGCCTCGCTCTCGGTGGCCGGGCGCGACGGCACCCTGCGCCAGCGCATGGAGGGCACGGACGCCGCGGGCCGTCTGCGCGCCAAGACGGGCACGCTCGACAAAGTCACGGCGCTCTCGGGCTACCTGCAGTCGGTGGGCGGAGAGCGCATGGTGTTCTCGCTCCTCGTGAACGACTGGGCCGGCCGCTCGGGGCCGGTGGTGACTGCGGTCGATCGCTTCGGCGCGCTGATGGCCTCGACGGGCGCGGTGGACCCGCTGCTCGCGCAGGCCGACCTGCCGCCGCCGGAGCTGAAGGCGCGGCTCGCCTCGTATGCGGCGATGGCGGCCTCGCCCGACCCGAAGAACGCGCCCATCCTGCGCGCCGAGATCGCGATCGTGAAGGACCCGCTGCTCAAGGCCGCGGCCGCCGACGCGCTCTATCGCACCGCCCCGGGCGAGGGTGGCGGCGCCGCGCTGCTCGATGTCCTGCCGCCTGGACCCGAGCTCTACGTCCGTCTGCGCGCGATGGGCCGGGAGCTGCTCCTGCCCCTGCCGCTGGTGTCGACGCTCCTCGACCTGGGCGCCGACGGCTCTGCGGACGCGCTCGCGCGGCTCCTCGCGCTCGCCCCGTTGGCGCTGGGGCCGAACGCGGAGCCCGAGCTGGCGCAGGCCTTGTCGGAGGGCCTCGCCGACGTGAGCGACGCCGCGCCCGAGGAGATGAAGGCGGCGCTCCTGGCGGCGCCCGAGTTGCAGTCGAAGGCGGCCATCACGCTCATCGCGCAGGGCCTCGCGGTCGCGAACTTCGACACCGCCAGGTCTGCCC
>JAFEBC010000407.1 GCA_018266095.1 Deltaproteobacteria bacterium | reverse complement strand
GCGTCGCGCGAAGGTGAAGTCCGCGTCGAGCCGGCCCCAGCCCTGGCGCCGCACCAGGCCCTGCAGCCGCGTCAGCGCGTCGCGCATCGGCAGCTCGCGCAGCGACTTGCCGGAGACCTCCAGCGACTCGACCTCGAGATCGACCACCGCGAGCCGGCCCCACTTGGTTCCCCACTCCTGGGAGAAGAGCGCCTGGCCCTTGGGGGCGACGCGATCCCAGGTGTGGCGCAGAGCCGTGAAGAGCTGCGGCGGCAGATGCAGCTCGCGGCGCTGGTTCGCGTCGCGGATCACGCCGAGCTCCCGCTCGCCCGGCGCCAGCTCCTCCTGGCGGATGGCCGGAGGTCGCGCGTCCGTGCGAACGCCGCCGAACTTGCGGCGATTGATCAACAGGTAGACCCGGTCGGGCCGCGCCGCCCGCACCACCTCCACGTCGACGTCCTGCGCGCCGAATCGGAAATCAAAGACGTAGCTGAACCGGCTCGACGGCGGCCCCTGCAGATCGGCCAGGAAGGCAGCGACCCGGCCCTGGAACTCGGGCGTGGCGGTGCAGGGCGCGATCTGCCCGAAGAACTTCTTGCCCAGCACCTGCGCGCGGTCGAGCCGGGCGAGCCGCGCCTCCGCGAGGTTGTAGCGCAGGATCGTACCCGCCCCATCGAGGAGGATGACACCGTAGCGCAGGCGATCCAGCTCTTCGTCGCTCGCGTCATCGGCCCGGATCGGATCGAAGGTGCGCAGGACCTCTTCCGCTGGGGCTGCGTCTGGTCCCTGCAGGTCGATTGGAGGAGCTGACATGGCGCTGACAGTCCTTTGGCGTGGGAACGAGGAATGCGGCTGGCCGGAGAGGAGATGACGTGGTCGCTCGATCGATTCACGGTCAACGGTCACCCTCTCCTGGATCCTCCGCGCACTGGCCTCTCACGCCGCGTGCGAGACGTCCGCGTAGGCCACTTCGAAGGCCTGCGCGAGGTCCGCGAGGATGTCCTCGACGTCCTCGATCCCGACAGCGAGCCGGATGAGATCGTCATAGATGCCGATCGCCTCGCGCTCCTCCGTGGTCAGCTCGAAGTAGCTCATCAGCGCCGGCTGCTCGATGAGCGTCTCCACGCCGCCCAGCGAGGGCGCGATCGTCGCCAGCTTGCACGCGTCGACCACGCGCGCGGCCTCCTGCGCACCGCCGTGCACGCGGAAGCTCACCACGCCGCCAAAGCCGTTCATCTGCGCCTGGGCCAGCGCGTGGTCCGGATGGCTCGCGAGCCCCGGATAGAACACCTGCCGCACGTTCGGGTGCGCCTCGAGGAACTCGGCGATGCGCTGCGAGCTTGTGTTCTGCCGCTCGACGCGCAGGTTGAGTGTCTTGATCCCGCGCGACACCAGGAACGCCGCGTGCGGATCGAGCACGCCGCCGAGCACGCCGCGCAGATCGCGCACCAGCGACACGAGGCCCGCGTTGCCGCAGATGGCGCCCGCGAGCACGTCGTTGTGACCCGCGTGGTACTTCGTGCACGAGTGCAGCACGAGGTCTGCGCCCAGCGCGAGCGGCCGCTGGTTCACGGGCGTCGCGAACGTCGCGTCGATGAGCAGGTTGCAGCGCTCGGCCCCGCGCTTGATGGCCGCGAGCGTGGGGATGTCCGCGATGCGCAGGTAAGGATTGGTCGGCGACTCGGCGATGATGAGCCGCGTCTTCCCATGCTTGATCGCGCGCGCCACGAGCTCGGGCTGCCCCGGCGGCACCAGCGTGGCCTCGATGAAGAAGCGCCCGAGGAACGCGTTCACGAACTGCCGTGTGCGCCGGTAGCAGTCGCTCGTCATCACGATGTGGTCGCCGGCCTTCACCAACGCCAGGATCGCCGTGGTCACCGCCGCCATCCCGCTCGCGAAGAGCGCCGCGTCCTCTGCCGCATCGAGCGCCGCGATCTTCTGCTCGGCCGCGCGCACGGTCGGGTTGCCGTAGCGCCCGTACTCCTCGCGCTCGAGGTCGCCTTCGAAGTAGCGCGTGAGCGTCGCGGTGTCGTCGAAGACGTACGTCGAGCTGCACACGATCGGCGTGGTGACCGCGTCGTGCGCCTTCTTGCGCGGCTCGTTGCCATGCACGGACTGCGTGCTGGTCGCGAGCGAGTGGGACTGAATGCGGGGAGAGAGCGGGCGAGAGTGCGTCGGCATGATGGGCCAATCCTCACGCCCACCGTTGTCAGCCTGGACCTCGCGGTCCGAAACCGCTCGCGGAGAGACCCTCCACCATTGGAGGGTGCGAACGGTTCCCATCGGCTTAGGGTGATATTTGTAGAGCGCGTCACCCAAGGTGGGCGAAAGTGCGCGCTGCTCGCGGTGCGCTGCGAACGAGGAATGGATAGTGCGCGCGGGGCCGGCAAGTCAAGCCAGGCGCGGCGGCGCGCAGTGTTCGAGGGGCGCCAGATCGCCGCAGACGCGATCGCGCGTTGACACCGACGAAGGTCGCAACTATTCACGTCGGGTGCGCATCGTGTCCGTGCTGCTCGCCGTGTTCATCGCGTGGTCCTCGGTCGAGGACAACGCGGTGGTGTGCGGCGACGACTCGGGCGCGGTGAGCGACGCGGGCGGGCCCTGCTCCAGCGAGCGCCAGCAAGACTCCGCGCCGTGCACGTCGTGCCCTTGCCGTCTGCCCATCATCGAAGCCGCCGCGCTGCCGGGCCTCTCGCCCGTGCTGATCGACGCGCTGCCCACGCGCCACACCGCGCCCGCCGAGCCGTCCGGCCTGGGCGCGCCCGCACCCGCCATCCCGCCTCCGCTCGCCTGAAGCCGCTCTGAGACCTCGGCGGATCCGTCCGCCATCCAGATCACTTCAGCGAGGAGTGCGCCGTGCGAATCCTGTTCGGGGCCTGTGCGGCCCTGCCGTTGTCTGTTTGCTCATCGATGCTGCTCGTGCTGGCTGTCAGCGGATGCAAGAAACCCCTCGAGCCGGCGGAGGCCACGCCGGGCGCGTCGACGCAGCTCACCCACGCGGATGAGCGCGCGCATGAGGGGCTGCCGAAGCTGGTGCGGCTGACGGCGGAGGTCACGCGCGACGCAGGGGTGCGCGCCGAAGCCGTGAGGCGGCGCACGCTGCCGGTCACCGTGGATCTGAACGGTCAGCTCGTCGCCAACCCAGACGCGACGGCGCTCGTGGGCGCGCGGACCAGCGGGCGGCTCATCCGCGTGCTCGTGCGCGAAGGCGACCGCGTGAGCGCCGGGCAGGCCATCGCCGAGCTGTCGTCACCCGAGGTGGGGAAGCTGCGCGGTGAGCTCGCGGCGGCGACCGCGCGGGCCACTGCGACGCGGCGGAACGCAGACCGCCTGCGCGAACTGTTGCAGCTGCAGCTCACGTCAGAGCAGGAGGCGCTCGCGGCCGGCTCAGAGGCCAGCGCGCAAGAGGCTGAGCGAGTCATCGTCGTGCGCTCGTTGCGCGGCCTGGGCGCCTCGCCAGAGTCGGGCGCGGATCCCTCGCTGCTGACGCTCACCTCGCCGGTCGCAGGCACCGTCGTGCAGCTCGACGCCGTCCGCGGTCAGATGGTCGAGCCCTCGCGCACGTTGGCCACCGTCACCGATCTCTCGCGCGTGTGGTTCCAGGCGGAGCTCTTCGAGAAGGACCTCGCGCGCGTCGAGGAGGGCGCGCCCGCGGAGCTGCGGCTCAACGGCTACCCAGGCCGCGTCCTGAACGCGAAGATCACCCGAATCTCCGGCCAGGTCGACCCGCAATCGCGCACGGTGACCGCGCGCCTGACGCTGCAGGAGTCGAAGCTCCCGCTGCGCCTGGGCCTCTTCGGTGTCGCCCGCGTGTCCGTGCGCGCCGAAGCCGGGCCTCCCGCGCTCGTCGTCCCGCTCGCCGCCATCGCGGAGCTGGGCGACACCAAGGCCGTCTTCGTCCAGCAGCCCGACGGCGACTACCAGGTCCACGACGTGCGCCTCGGTGCGTCCGCGGGCGGCGAGGTCACCATCCTCACCGGCCTCGACGAAGGCGAAGCGGTCGTGGTGTCCGGCGTGCACACGCTCAAGTCGGCCGTGCTCAAGGGCACGATGGCAGAGGACGAGTAGCCATGCTCACCGCCCTCGTCCGCGCGAGCCTCGCGAATCGCCTGCTGGTCCTCGCCGGCACGCTCCTGCTCATCGTCATCGGTGGCGTCGCCGCGGCCCGCCTGCCCGTCGACGCCGTGCCCGACGTCACCAACGTGCAGGTGCAGATCATCACCAGCGCGCCCGCCCTCTCGCCGCTGGAGGTCGAGCAGTACGTGACCTTCCCCGTCGAGCGCGGCCTCGGCGGCACGCCAGGCCTCGCCGAGCTGCGCTCCATCTCGCGCTACGGCCTCTCTGTCGTGACCGCGGTCTTCCACGACGGCACTGACCTCTACTTCGCGCGCCAGCAAGTGTCCGAGCGTCTGCGCGAGGTGGCCGACGCCATCCCCGCGCGCTACGGCCGCCCCGAGCTCGGCCCCATCTCCAGCGCGCTCGGCGAGATCTTCCAGTTCACGCTGCAGGGCGAGGGCCGCTCGCTGATGGAGCTGGAGACGCTCCTCGACTGGACGGTGATCCCGCAGCTCCGGATGGTCCCGGGCGTCATCGAGCTCAACAGCTTCGGCGGCCAGGACAAGCAGTACGAGGTCAAGCTCGACCCGCACAAGCTCGCGGCCGTGCACCTCGGCCTCGCCGACGTCATCGACGCGCTCTCGCGCAGCAACGCCAACGCGGGCGGCGGCTACATCGAGCACAACCGCGAGGCCGTCCTCATCCGCTCCGAGGGCCTGATCACGAACCTCGACGACGTGCGCAGCGTGGTGGTGGCCTCGACGCCCTCGGGCGCGCCCATTCTGGTCGGCTCGCTCGGCACCGTGCAGTTCGCACCTCGACTGCGGCGCGGCGCGGCCACCATGGACGGCAAGGGCGAGGTGGTGGTGGGCGTGGCGCTCATGCTGCTCGGCGAGAACAGCCGCACGGTGACGCAAGCGATCAAGGCGCGCATCGCGGAGGTGCAGAAGACGCTCCCGGCCGGCGTGACGCTTCAGCCCTTCTACGATCGCAGCGTGTTCGTCG
>JAFEBC010000406.1 GCA_018266095.1 Deltaproteobacteria bacterium | reverse complement strand
TTGGCGTTGGCGTTGGCGTTGGCGTTGGCGTTGGCGTTGGCGTTGGCGTTGGCGTTCGCGTTGGCGTTGGCGTTGGCGTCTGCGTTGGCGTTCGCGTTCGCGTTGGCGTTGGCGTCTGCGTTGGCGTCGACGTTCGCGTCCGCGTTGCGCGTCTGCGCGGCTCCCCGCGCCTGCCTCCGCGGGCCCCTCGCCTCACCCCTGCGTGCGCTCTCGATCAGCTTCGCCTGCATCGCCGCAAACAGGTCCCCGATCTCATCATGCTTCGCCGGTACGACCTCTCCCGGCTGGGCCCCGTGCGACCCGTCCCGCCCGCTCCCCGCGTGCTCGCGCGCGATCGCCCGCAGCGTCCGCGGCACATTCGCCAGCACGCTCACCAGCAGATCCAGCCGCTCCTCGAGCGGCCGCTTGCCCAGCTCCTCACCGTCGAGCCGCAGCAGGTCCACCGCCGTGAACCCGCTCTCGCCCTGCGTCGCCAGCACCCCCTCGAACACCGCGTCGCCGATGAGCAGCCGCCCCAGCGCCGCCTCGAGCCACGCGCGCGTCTCGACCGGCACCTCGCGCGCCACACCGCGCACCACCGCGCGCCGGTTCCCCACCGCCGCGAGCACGTGCACGCCGCGCACCTGCGCCAGCGCCGCCTGCTTCACCCCCTCCGCCGGGAGCGCCCTCGCCTTCTCCAAGAGCTCCTCCGGCATCGGCCGCCGCTGCTTCAGCGCCTCCAGCGTCTCCGGCCCGCGCGTCACCACGCGCCCGCTCAGCACCGACTCGGGCCGCTCGGTCACCACGTCGCGCTTCACATCAGCGAGGTGGTCCCTGCCCTTGAAGAACAGCCACTGATCCTGCGCGCCGCCCATCTCGCCCGAGCCCTGCTTGAGCCGCGTGCCGTCCTTCTTGCGCGTGCGCACGAGGTGCCACTCGCCCTGCAATTTCTCCCCGACCAGAACGAAGCGCAGGTGCCCCTTCTGCCGCATCGCCTGCGCCTGCCCGGGCGGCAGCGTCTCCCACACGCCGCGATCCCAGAGCAGCGAATCGCCCGCGCCATACTGTCCATCCGGAATGCGCCCCTCGAACGCGCCGTACTCGATGGGGTGGTCCTCGGTCTCCACCGCGAGCCGCTTCTGCTCGGGATCGTAGCTGGGGCCTTTCGGCACGGACCACGAGGCCAGCGCGCCGTCGATCTCGAGCCGCAGGTCATAGTGCAGCCGCGTGGCGTCGTGCTTGTGGACGACGAAAGAACCGGGCCCGCTGCGCGCAGGAACCGATCCCGGCGCGGGCTCAGGCGTCGCGCCGAAGTTGCGCTTCTTGCGGTACTCATCGAGCGGCACGGAGCGATTCTACGCGATTGCGATCGTACGATTCAGGAGCTCCGCTCGACGGAGTTCAGGCCCCGATCGGAGCTCCCCCCGGACCGAGAGCCGGGCGGGGTCTGGGGGAGGGGTCCGCGCGCAGTTGAGGCGAGGGCGCACCCCACCGGCGATGGGAGCACAAGTCCGCGGCATCCATGTCGATCGGAGCACTGCCGGTACGAGCGGCTCGGGCAGGCCGAAGCCTCCCTGTTTGAGCACGGACCCCTCCCCCAGAGCGCGCCCGGCGGAGTTTAGTGCGCCGCGGGATCTGGCGCAGCCCCAGGCGCGGCCGGCTTCAAGATCAGCACCAGCAAGAGCGACAGCGCAAAGAACGCCGTCAGCACCAGGAACCCCTCGTTGAACCCGCGCGTCAGCGCCTGCAGGCTCACGCGGCCCTGCATCATCGTCAGCGCCGTCGTCTGCGCGTCGATGGTCCGCGCGCCCGTGCTGCGCTGCAGGTTGATGAGCTGCTCCATCGAGATCGGGCTGTACACGTCCACGTAGCGCGAGAGGTCGTTCGCGAACTGCTTGGTGTTGTTCGACAGCATCGTGCTCATCCACGCGAGGCCAATCGATCCGCCCAGCTCTCGCGTGAGGTTGAACAGACCCGCCGCCGAGCCGCGCTGCTGGCCCGACAAGCTCGACAGCGCCACCACGGACAGCGGCACGAAGCACAGGGACAGCGAGCACGCGCGCACGAAGATCGGCATCGTGACCTCCCACGGCCCGGCCGCGCCCGTCAGGTGCCCGTTCATCCAGAGCGAGAGCGTGTTCCCGGCCAGGCCCAGCGCGATCATCCCGCGCATGTCCACCTTGCCGATGAGCCGGCCCACGAGCGGCATGAGGATGAGCTGGATCCAGCTCCCGCGCAGGAACACGAGCCCGATGTCGAGCGCCGTGTAGCGCAGGATGGTCCCGCAGAAGAGCGAATACAGGAACGAGCCCGCGAACAGCGCCGTGCCGATGAGGAAGTTGAGCGCGGTGGCCGCTGCGTAGGTGCGGTCCTTGAACACGCGGAAGTCCACCACCGGGTGGTCCGTCTCCAGCTCGTGCACGATGAAGGTGGTCAGGCACACCACCGCCACCACGGCGAGGAAGGCGATGAGCCGGCTGTCGAGCCACCCGTCGCGGTTCCCCTCCTCGAGCACGTACTGCAAGGACACCATGCCCACGCCCAGCAGCGCGATCCCGGGCGAGTCGATCGGCGAGAGGTCCGGCTTGAACTCCGGCTGCTCGATCGAGGTCCACGCCAGCGCCGCCGCGAGGAGGCCGAGCGGCACGTTGATGAGGAAGATCCAGTGCCAGGAGAACGCGTCGATGAGCGTCCCGCCGATGGTGGGCCCGAGCAGCGGCCCCGTGATGGCGCCGAGCCCGAACAGCGCGCCCGCCATGCCGTGCTCCTTGGGCGGGTAGCGCGAGAAGAGGATGTTCTGCGCGGTGGGGATGATCGCGCCGCCGCCGACGCCCTGGATGATGCGGAAGACCACCAGCGACGGCAGGTTCCACGCCGCGCCGCAGAGCGCGCTCGAGATGGTGAACAGCAGGATCGAGCCCGCGAAGTACGCGCGGAAGCCGAAGCGCCGCTGGAACCAGCCCGAGATCGGGATCACGGTCACGTTCGCCATCGCGTAGCCGGTCGAGACCCAGGCGATCTGGTCGAGCGGCGTCCCGAAGCTCGCGCGGATGTCCGTGAGCGCGACGTTGACGATGGAGATGTCGAGCACCGACATCAGCGCCGCGAGCATCACCGCGATGGTGATGAGCAGCTTGCTGCCGGTGATCTGCGTGCCGCCCATGGCGTTACTCGTTCACGCGGACGGTGGCCTCAGCCGACAGCCCCGGACGCAGCCCGCCCTCGAGCTTGTCGAGGCGGATGAGCACCGGCACGCGCTGCACGACCTTGATGAAGTTGCCGCTCGAGTTGTCCGGCGGCAAGAGCGAGAAGCGCGCGCCCGTCGCCGAGGCCACGCTGTCCACCTTGCCCTCGAACTCGCGCGAGCCGAACGCGTCGAACTTCACGAAGGCGCGCTGCCCCGGCTTCATCTTCGCCGCCTGCTCTTCCTTGAAGTTCGCCACCACCCAGAGATCGTCGGGCGGCACCAGCGCCATCAGCGGGCGCTCCGGCGACACGAGCTGGCCGACCTCCACGGTGCGCCGCGAGACCACGCCGCGCACCGCCGCGCGCACATCCGCATACGACGCGTTGAGCGACGCGATCCGCTCCGCCGCCTCGGCCTGCTTCACCTTCGCCGCCGCCGCATCGACCGCAGCCTTGGCCACCGCCACCTGCTGCGGCGCCGTCTGCGCAGCCGACAAGCGGCCCGAGGCCACCGTCACGCCGCCGCTCGACGACCCGAGCTGCGCCTCCGCTCCCGCGAGCCGCGCCTTCGACACCGCGAGCTGCGCGCGCGCCTGCTCGGCCCGCGTGGTGCGCAGGTCCAGCTCCGACTGCGGGATCGTGTTGTTCGCGAACAGCTCCTTCGCGCGCACGAGATCCTGCTCGGCGAGGCGCGCCGTGGCCTCGGCGTTGATCACGTCCGCGCGGCCCTGCTCCACCGCGTTCTTCGAGGCCTCGAGCCCCGACGACGCCTGCGTGAGGCCGCCGCTCGCCTGCCGCAGGTTCGCGCTCGCCGTCACCTGCGTGAGGTGAAGCTGCGCCTGCGCCGCCTCCAGAGAAGCCCGCGCCGCCAGCACGTCGGCCTTGGCCGCGTCGAGCCGCGCCTCGAGGTCATTGCGATCGAGCTCGACCAGGATGTCGCCCGCGTTCACGAGCTGGTTATCCTTCACCAGCACGTGCGCCACCTGCCCGGCCACGCGCGCGCTCACGTTCACGATGCGCCCTTCGACCTGCGCGTCGTCGGTCGACTCCTTGCCGTGCCCGACCACCCACATCAGGCCACCGACGACCACCGCCACCGCCAGGAGGCCGCCGAACACCTTGGGCGCCTTCGAGGGCTTCTTGGCAGCCGGCGTCGCAGCCGCGATCGCGGTCGGCCCCGGCGCCGCGCCGCTCGTCACCGGTCGAAGCTGCCCGGGCGGACGTTCGTCAGAGGGCTGATGGTCAAGGGGTTTATCGTTGCGTTCAGCAGTGGCGGTGGCCATGACGGGCTTCTCCAAACGGGACGTACGCTAGCGGGATTGGGCAGTCAGACGCCGGCGGGCGCGAGTCGATTCGCGCTTCGCTTCACGAGACGCCGGAGCTTCGGATTCTTCCACTTCCATCGTCGACAGGCCGACCCACAGCTTATCGAGCGTGGCGCGCAGCGCCTTCCGGTCGGCCGCGTTGAGCCCCGCGAGGAGCTGCTGGAACCGCTCCCAGTGCGCGGGCAGGTGCTCGAGCAGGTAGGTGTGTCCGCGATCGGTCAGCCGCACGCGATACGTGCGCCGGTCACCCACATCGAACTCGCGCTTCACGTGCCCGCTCTCGACCAGGCCATCCACGAGCCCCGTCATCGCCGCCCGCGTCACGCCGCACGCGCCCGCGAGCTCATTGGGCGCGAGCCCGCTCGCGTCGCTCTTCCACAGGTGCGTCAGCACCGCGAACCGCCCGCGCGACGCGCCCATCCTGGCGTAGTGCAGGTCCATCGCCTGGGTGGTGAAGTGCAGGTAGCGAATCAGCTCGATGGCCGTGCCGAGCACGTCGACGTCCACGGACGGCGACAAGGCCGCGAACTTTTCGAGGTGGTCGAGCCGGGGAGGTGGGGGACGAGTGGGCATGACAGAAATGAGATGATCAAGTGGTTAACTAGATTCGCTGCGCGATGCCAGGGAATCGCGCTGTCGCTGGATTTCGATGTGAGAACAGCAGGTTGAGATACGGATCGTGGCCTGATCCACAGGATGGAACGGCTGATTCGGGGCGCTGCGGCCTTCGGCCTCCGCTTGTACGGGGGCTGCCCGCCCCCGTAACGCCCCCAGCCCTTGTCGCGAGTCGCCTCGGGTGCGCCGCAAGGAGCGCGCTGCTTCCCCGCCCCAGCCTGAAGACTGGGGCTAGTGGACCAAAAGCCTCGCCAAGGCGAGGCTTCGGGAGCGCCAAGGCCCACCTGAATCAATCAAGCTTGGGCCAATGGAATCCCCACCCGACACACGAAGCCCCGCAGGGGCTTTTTTCCCACCAGCCCCAGTCTTCAGGCTGGGGCGCGACGGCTGTCGTCACGGCCGCCCACGAGGGCTGAGCGGATGCCGAGGGCTGGGGGCGTTGCGGGGGCGGGCAGCCCCCGCACAAGCGGAGGCCGCAGGCCGTAGCGCCCCAACAATCACTTGGTTCAGCGCGCAGTCAACCCGTGAACCGTCGCCGTCCGCCGCCGCGCCATCACCACGCCCGCCACCACCAGCATCCACACGCCCGGGTTCACGCCCGTGCTCCCACACCCGCCCGCGCTCAGGGCCGCCGGCGCGTACTCGACCGTCACCTGCGCGTGCACCGCCTGCCCGCCCGCGTCCGTGGCCTCGATGAGGATCGTGTTCGGGCCCTCGGCCAGCGTGACGGCCACATCGAAGCTGTGGTCGCCCGCGAAGGCGACGGTTTCGCCGTTGACCGTCAGGGCCGCGAGGTTCTGCACGAAGGCGAACCCGCTCACATCGACCACGGGGTCGGTGAACACCTGGCCGTTCGCGGGCGAGTCGATGCGCACGCGCGGGACGGCGCTCGGATCCACGGTGAGCACGAGGTCCTGCGTGAGGATGCGGTCGGCGGGCACGGTCACCGACTGCGTCTTGTCGAGATAGCCGGGCGCGGTGGCGGCGAGCGTGTACGTCCCTGCGGCGAGGCCGAGCGCGTACTTGCCGTCGGCGTCGGTGATGACCTGCGCGCTGCCGGGCGTGAACACGAGCTTCACGCCGGCGATGGGCGTGCTCGAGGTGGACATGACCGTGCCCTGGATTCCCGTCGAGGGCGGCGCGTACGAGACGCGCGCGCTGGCCGAGCCCGTGCCCGCGGCGTTGGTGGCGCTGACGGTGATGGTGTTGAGGCCCGCGACCAGATCGAAGCTGCCCGTGAACGCGCCCGCGCTCGCCGCGTAGCTCTTGGTGCCGATGACCACGCTGGTGACGGCCTTGTCGTCGACCGTGCCGGTGACGGTGACCTGCGCGGTGGCCGAGGAGGAGCCGTCCACGGGCTTGACGATCTTGACCACGGGCTTGGTCACCGAGGGCGCGCTCGCGGCGAGGACGATCGAGCCGTACGCGGTCGTGCTCGCGGAGACCGCGATCTGCGCCGAGTAGCCGCTGCCGAGCGAGGTGTGGTCCGCGGCCGTGTAGTTCGTCATCGAGGCGCGCGGCGTGTACGTGCCGGCCGGGAGCGTGAACGTGTAGAAGCCGGTCGAATCGGTGACGGCCGTCGAGCTCGTGCCCACGAGCGTCACCGTCGCGCCCACCAAGGGCTTGCGCGTGGCCGCCGCGATGCCGCAGCAGGCGTCACCCACGAAGCCCGTCAAGACGCCCGTGGGGCCGGTGCCGTTGACGAGCGCCATGTAGTGGTCCCAGTTCCAGTAGCAGGCCTTGTTGTTGTGCCAGGTCGGGTCGCCGAGCCACACATCGCAGGGATCGTGGTGGTGGTTCGCGCCGCCATACCAGCCCGCATGCGAGGCGTCCGGTACCTCGTAGTGGCCGATGATGTGCGCGCGGTCGCGGGTCACGTTGAACGTGTCGGCGAGCCAGCGCACGAGCGCCGCCGACGACTTGTACATGGCCTCCGTGTACCAGGTCTGTCCCTGCGCGGCGAAGCCCTCGTGCTCGATGCCGATGCTCTTGCGGTTCACCGTGCCGTTGCCCGAGTGCCAGGCCGTGTCGGCGTGGT
>JAFEBC010000405.1 GCA_018266095.1 Deltaproteobacteria bacterium | reverse complement strand
CACGCCCGCGTCCGCCGCGCTCGACGGACCGCCCGCGCGCAGCCCCGCGTCGCTCTGCGCCAGCGCCGCCGTCGCGCACAAGAGGCCCGCCGCGCACACCCTCGCCATCCACGCCGCCGCGCGCCGGCGCCTCGCGGGAGCCGCTCTCGACTGAGGATGGGGACCCACGATCCGAGGATGTTCCTCCAACCGCACCCGCGCAAGTGGATCGTCGGACAACTTCCGTTCTTGCCCGTTGCGCTCGGTGGGGACTATCGTCCGCACATGTCCCGTCGCCGCATCCGAGTCGTCGCAGCCATGCTCGAGTTGGACGGCCGTTACCTCATCACGCAGCGGCGCCCCGAGGGCCGCCTGCCGCTCCTGTGGGAGTTCCCCGGCGGCCGCGTCGAGGAGGGCGAGACCGACGAGGCCGCGCTCGCCCGCGAGCTCTCCGAGGAGATGGGCATCGAGGTCGAGGTGGGTGAACGTGCGGTGGCCGTCCACCACGCGTACCAGGAGTACGACATCGATTTTCACGTCTACAAGTGCGCGATGCGCGGCGGCGAGATCCGGCACCACCGCGTGCACGATCACCGCTGGGTGAAGCCGAACGAGCTGGACCAGTACCAGTTCCCGGCGGCGGACGAGAAGACCCTCGCTCTCCTCCTGGACCTCGCGCACTAGCCCTCCTTGTGGTCGCGTCTCCCCTCCGCTGGAGACAGCGCTCCGATCGAAGCTCCGCGGTCCCGGGGCGAGGGGAGGGTTGCGCTCCGAGGAGGCTTTCGGCCCGACCAGCAGTCGCGTCCGCGACTGCTCGAACTCCGCTCCACGCGTGGAGGTGCCGAGCCTCAACTCCGCGCATTCCCTCCCCACGCCCCGGGCCCGCTCTGTGCTGTCCATGGTGCTGGGATCTCCCGTCCGTTCGGGAAGCGCGCCAGAGGGCTGCTGCCCGACGGTCCTCTTCCAGTTCAACAGATCGTCCACCGCGCCCATTCGTTACGAGAGACGTCCGGCTTCGGACTTCGGTCGCGCCCGTCGCTGGTGGCCGGGTGATGGCCGTCACGGTCCTGTGGGCGGGCGTCTCGGATTGCGACGCTGCTTCTCCCCGTATTTCCCGACGATTTCGCCTGCGGATCGCGTGAAACATTCTTCGACCTGGTGCGTCTCATCAGCATGGGCAAGGGACCGAACATCGCGCTCGCGACGAGGCCGGAGGCCGACGACGTCGAGTCTTCGACCCACGCGGCCCGCAAGGGGCTCTTCGCGCGCGCGCTGGCGCAGGGGTACCTCTTGCGCAGCGAGCTGGACAGCTCCCTCCCGGCGCAGGCGCTCACGGACAGCGAGCGCTGGCTCTTGCTCTACTCCCTGCGGGCGGCGGGCATCGAGGTCTGCGACGCCAAGCCGCAGGTGGCGGGCTCGCGGAAGAAGTAGCGCCGCCCCCGTCCTTGACCGAGTCTCTGAGCCGGTTAGGTTCTGGCCGCCCGTCCGTCCGGCGAAGATCGGCGTGAATGGGCGGCACGCGCCGGTTGTTCATGTCTGCATCGGCACTGATTCGGAGGAACTACATGCACTCGCTCGCCCGCCGTTCGTCGCTCTTCGTGGTCGTCGCTGCCTCTTCGTTCTATGCGTGCCAGATCGCCGGTGAGTCGCTCTTCGCCGCCGACGCGCACGCTGCGCCCGCGCCCGCCGTGGCCGTCGCCGCGGCTACCCCTGTCGCCGTGGCCCTGGCCGCGCCCGCGCCGGCGCCTGGGACCGAGACCCTCGCGCCGCTGCCTTCGCTCGCGCCGCTGGTCAAGCGCCTGCGTCCCGTCGTGGTGAACATCAACGCCAAGTTCAAGCCGCGCCCGCAGGTCAAGCGCCGGCAGCTCCCTGGCCGCCAGCTCGACCCGCGCGGCGGCGACGGAAGCCAGGGCGAGGACGGCAACGGCAACGGCGACGACGACGGCTCCGACGACCCGATGGAGCGTTACTTCCGCTTCTTCGGCGGCCCGCAGCAGCCCGACACGCAGGAGCGCCGCGGCCTGGGCTCCGGCTTCCTCATCGGTGACGGCCTCGTCATCACCAACAACCACGTGGTGCAGGTGCAGGATTCGCCCGGCGGCAAGTTCCGTCCGATGGACGAGGTGAAGGTGCTGACCGACGAGGCCGCGCCGGGCGGCACGCGCGAGTTCGTGGCCAAGGTCATCGGCGCCGACCCCAAGAGCGATCTCGCGCTGCTCAGGCTCGACGACGACAAGGCGAAGTCCCTCCCGGGCGCGGTGCTGGGCGACTCCGACGCGCTCGAGGTCGGCGACTACGTGGTGGCCATCGGCGAGCCCTTCGGCCTGCAGGCCACGGTCACGAGCGGCATCGTCAGCGCCAAGGAGCGCAACGAGGTCGGCAACCCGTACAGCGACTACCTGCAGACGGACGCGAGCATCAACCCCGGCAACTCGGGCGGCCCGCTCTTCAACCTGCGCGGCGAGGTGGTGGGCGTGAACAGCGCCATCATCCAAGGCGCGAACACCATCGGCTTCGCCATCCCCATCGCGGTGGTGAAGCAGATCCTCCCCCAGCTCAGGGAGAAGGGCCGGGTGGCGCGCGGGTTCCTCGGCGTGGCGCCGCAGGGCATCACGCGGGACATCGCCGATCAGCTCGGCCTGAAGAGCACGCAGGGCGCGCTGGTGGCCGACGTGGTGCGCGATTCGCCGGCGGAGAAGGCGGGCCTCAAGGCGGGCGATGTGATCCTGGC
The DNA here is from genome assembly GCA_018266095.1 of Deltaproteobacteria bacterium. Classification (GTDB taxonomy): domain Bacteria; phylum Myxococcota; class Myxococcia; order Myxococcales; family 40CM-4-68-19; genus CAIWCD01. The sequence continues at coordinate 1,239 of JAFEBC010000405.1, read as the reverse complement.
GGTGAACGGCAAGTCGATCACGGACAACAACCACCTGACGCGCGAGGTGGGCCTGATCCCGCCGGGCGACACGGTGAAGCTCGACTACGTGCGCAAGGGCAAGCCCGAGTCGCTCAGCCTGAAGGTCGCGCAGCGGCCGGACGAGAGCGAGATCCCCAAGGCGGCCGAGGCGGAGAAGGCCAAGGCGCAGGACCTGCTGGGCGTCACCGTGGAGGAGCTCACCCCGGACCTCGCGCGCCGGCTGCGGCTGGACGCGGGCACCAAGGGTGCGCTGATCACCGACGTGTCGCCTGATTCCCCCGCGGCCAACGCCGGGCTCGAGCCGGGTGACCTGCTCGTGGACCTGGGCGGGAACTCGATCGCGAACGTGTCCGACTTCCGCAAGGTGGCGGAGAAGCTGAAGAAGGGCGACACGGTGCTGGCGCGCGTGCGGCGGGGCCAGGGCGTGCAGTTCCTGACGATCAAGATCGGGAGATAGAACTTCGAGAAGCCCACCTTCTCGAGACCACCCAAGGGGAGGGCGATCCGGTGGCCTGACGGCCACCTCCACCAGGGGCGAGCTCCGCTCCCCCTGGACCGCCAATGCGATCTGCCAAGAATGGTGATTGCTCTTCAGGTCGGCGCGCGTGTGGTCGATTTCCTGTGCGAAGAGTCTTAAGCTTGAGGAGCACGCTGTTCCCGATCTGAGGAGCACGCACATGCGCCCGGCCGGTTCATCCGCGCGCTCGTCCTGGACCGCTCCGGCGCCGGTCCTGGCCATCCTCGCGCTCTGGATGTTGATCGCGGTGCCCTTGGTGGCGGCGCATGGGCTCGGGCCGCGGGCGGATGCGAATCGGTTGAGCGCGGCGGCGCCGGAGCAGAAGGCGCAGCCGGTGCAGCAGCCGCAGCCTCCTGAGGATCGGACCAACGAGCGTCAGCAGCCGCGCCCGCGTCCGCTGCCCAGACAGCTTCGCGGGCTCGTGCCCGAGTTCGGTCCGCGGCCGCCGCCCAAGCGCGTGGCGGCTTGAGGTTGGTGGCGGGCGCGTCCTGCGCCATTCTCTTCAGCCGATGAACCTCTCGCTGCGCACGTGGGCGCTCGTGGCCGTGCTCGGTTCGCTCGCGTGCGGCGGCTCGTCGACGGATGCGCCGCCCACGGTCACGCTGACCAGCCCGGCTCAGGGCGCGACGCTCTCGGGCACTGTCACGCTCAGCGCAGAGCCGCACACCTCTGGCGTCATCTCCTCGGTCAGCTTCTTCGTG
>JAFEBC010000404.1 GCA_018266095.1 Deltaproteobacteria bacterium | reverse complement strand
GCCGGTGGTGACGAGGGTGCAGGCGAGGTTCTGCGGGCCGCGGGCCTGGGCGGCGATGGCGCGGGTGACGATCTCGTCGACGGAGGGCGTAGGCGTCTGCGTCTGCGTCGGCGTTTGCGTCGGCGTTTGCGTAGGCGTCTGCGTAGGCGTCTGCGTCTGCGTAGGCGTCTGCGTTGGCGTCTGCGTTTGCGCAGCCGTCGGCGGCTTGGGCGCACGCGCTTGCACGGGTGTGGACGTGGCGGCGGCGAGCGCGATCACGAGCGCGATCTTCATGCGCGTCCGGGTAACGCGAGAGTCGGCCATTGTCCAGCGGACCCTTTTCGGGCACACCAGCGCGGCCATGACGCTCCTGCGCGCAGCGAACCTCGGACTCGCCTTCGGTACCCGCACGCTCTTCGACCAGCTCGAGCTGGTGATCGAGGAGGGCGAGCGCGTGGGCCTCGTGGGCGTGAACGGCTGCGGCAAGAGCACGCTGATGAAGATCCTGGCGGGCGCGATGAAGCCGGACTCGGGGGAGATCCAGCTCCAGCGCGGGGCGGCGGTGACGTATCTGCCGCAGGAGCCGGAGTTTCCGGCGGGGTCCACGGTGAAGTCGGAGCTCTTGGTGGCGCACCGGCCGCTGCGGGACGCGATCGAGGCGCACGCGGCGCTGTCGGCGCGCATCGAGCAGGCGCCGGCGGATCAGCACGAGAAGCTCTTGGGGCAGATGGCGCAGCTCTCGCAGAAGATCGAGGCGCTGGGCGGCTGGGACACCGAGCACCACGCGAAGAAGCTGCTGGAGCAGCTCGACGTGACCGAGTGGGATCATCCCATCGAGCGGCTCTCGGGCGGGCAGCGCAAGCGGGTGGCGGTGGCGCGGGCGCTCTTGTCGAAGCCGGACCTGCTCTTGCTCGACGAGCCCACGAACCACCTCGACGCGGACACGGTGGATTGGCTCGAGGAAGAGCTCGACGCGCTGCCGGGCGCGCTGTTGCTCGTGACGCACGATCGCTACTTCCTCGATGACCTCGTGGACCGCATCGTGGAGATCGAGCCGGGCCACGGCGTGACCAGCTATCCGGGCAACTACGAGGCGTACCTGGCGCAGAAGATCACCGCCGCCGAGGAGGCCGCGAACAAGCAGCACAAGCGCGACCGCTGGATCTCGCAGGAGGTGGCGTGGCTGCGGCGCGGCGTTGAGGCGCGGCGCACCAAGAGCAAGGCGCGCATCCAGCGGGCGCAGAAGCTGATGGCGGAGAAGGGCTTGAAGAAGGCGGTGCCGGCCGACCTGCAGCTCGCTGCGGCGCCGCGGCTGTCGGGGATCGTGATCGAGGCCGAGCATCTGCACAAGAAGTTCGCGGAGCGGACCATCCTCGAGGACACGAGCGTGATCCTGCAGCGCGGCGAGCGCATCGGGCTCGTGGGCAAGAACGGCGTGGGCAAGACGACGTTCCTGCGCGTGCTGCTCGGCGAGGTGCAGCCGGACGCGGGCAAGGTGGTCATCGGCAAGGGCACGCGGGTGGCGTACTACGACCAGCAGCGGGCGCAGCTCGACCCGGAAGAGACGGTGTACGAGAGCGCGAGCGGCGAGGAGTTCGTCGAGGTCTCGGGCAAGAAGATGGCGCTGGTGAGCTACCTCGAGGACCTGCTCTTTCCGGTGCCGATGCAGCGCATGCAGGTGAAGGCGCTGTCGGGCGGCGAGCGGAATCGATTGCTGCTGGCCAAGCTGTTCCTGCAGGGCGCGAACGTGTTGGTGCTGGACGAGCCGACGAACGATCTCGACCTCGTGACGCTGAACGTGCTCGAGCGGCTCCTGCTCGGGTTCACGGGCTCGGTGCTGCTGGTGACGCACGATCGCTACTTCCTCGACAAGGTGGCGACCGACATCCTGGCCTTCGAGGGCGAGGGGCGCGTGGTGCGCTACGCGGGCAACTACGAGACGTACAAGACGCTCAAGGGGCAGAGCGACCGCGCGAAGAAGGCGGCGAAGGCCGCGCCGAATCCGGGTGCGGGCGCGAGCGCGTCTACGTCGACGGGCGCGAGCGCGTCCTCGGGGGCGAACGTGAACCCGGGCGCACCGCCGGCGAAGGCCAAGAAGCGCCTCTCGTTCAAGGACCAGCGCGAGCTGGACGCGATGGAGCAGACGCTGGAGACGGCCGAGGCGCGCAAGGCCGCGGTGGAGGCGGCGCTGGTGGATCCGGCGAACTTCAGCGGTCCCAACGCGGCCAGGATGCCGGCGCTGCAGGCGGAGCTGGAGGCGGCCACGCGGGAGGTGGAGCGGCTGTACCTGCGCTGGCAAGAGCTCCAGGATCTCGCGGGGTAGCGCAGCGCGGACGCACGCGCCCCGACACAAGACGCAGGGCCCCTGCGCGCCGCTAACCCACGACCCGGTTGCGCCCTGCCCGCTTGGCCTCGTACAGCCTCGCGTCGGCCGCGGTCATCATGCGCTCCCACGTCGGGTACTCGGTGCCGCTGGCGAGGCCGATGGAGATGGTGAGCTTCAGGTCCGCGGCCAGCGCGCCCCACGGATGCTCCTCGACGGCGCGGCGCAGCTTCTCGCAGGCGCCCCGCGCGGCCTCGAGCGTGGTCTCGGGGAACACCAGCGCGAACTCCTCGCCGCCGTAGCGCGCGACGAGATCGGTGCGGCGCAGGTTCATGGTGAACAGCTCGGACACGCGGCGCAGGACCTCGTCGCCGACCGCGTGCGAGTGCGTGTCGTTGACCTGCTTGAAGAAGTCGACGTCGGCCATCGCCACGGTGAGGTCCGAGCCGTAGCGGCGCGCGCGATCGAACTCCTCGGCGAGCCGCTCGTCGAGGTGGCGGCGGTTGAGCAGGCCCGTCAGGCCGTCGCGCCGCGAGAGCTCGGCGAGCTCGTTGGCCTGCTGCTCCAGGCGCGCGTTGGCCTCGGCCAGCTCCACCGTGCGCAGCCGGTCGATCTCCTGCTGCGCCCGCGCCTGCTCGAGCTCGTGCCGCTGGGTCAGGCTCGACAACTGCGCGCGCGCGACTTCGTCGAAGAGGTCCGCGCGCACGCGGTGGTAGGCGCGGTAGTGCTGCAGCGCCGACCGGTAGTCCCCGAAGCGCTCGTGCGCCTCCGAGAGCGCGAGGTGCGTCTTGTAGATCTCGCGCGAGATGCCCAGGCCCTGCCCGAGCTTGAGGCCGCGCTCGAGGAGCCGCAGCGCCTCGGCCCGCTCGCCTCGCTGCGAGAGCAACGTGCCCAAGGAAGTCAGCACCTCGCCCTCGGTGCGCTGCACGCCGCAGCGCTCGGCCGAGTCCAGCGCGCGCCGCAGGAGCACCAGCGCCTCGTCCTCGTTGCCGCGGTCCTGCTCCAGCCGTCCCAGCGCGAGCTGACACCACGCGGACAAGGACCAGTCGCCGCGCGGCAGCGCCACCGCCAGCGCCGCGCGCAGATACTTGATGGCCGGCTCCGGCTGACGCAGCGACACGTGCGCCTCGCCCAGGTTCGCCAGCCCGCGCGCCTCCATGTCCGGATCGTGCGCCAAGCGCGCCATCGCCACCGCGCGCTCGTAGTCGGTGAGCGCCTGCGCGACGTCGCCCAGCTCTTCGTGCACCACCGCGAGGTAGTTCAACGCCCGCGAGGCCAGCGGCTCCTGATCGAGCTCGCGCAGCACGTCGATGGCCGCGTGCAGCCGCTCGAGCGCCTCGGCGTAGCGGCTCATCTGCGCCAGCGCCGCGCCCGCCCAGCCATGGGCCGTGCCCTCGCGCGTGCGGTTGCCGAGGTCCCGCGCCAGGCCCATCGCGCGGTCGGCGTGCTGCAGGGCCCGCGGGTAGTCGTTGAGCCGGAAGGACACCTCGGCCGCGGCCTCGTGCGCCAGGAGCGCGAGCTCGACCTCAGCCACCTGCGGCAGGAGCGCGAGCGCCTTGTCGATGGACACCTGCGCGGCCTGGTTCTGGTAGCGGGCCAGCGCGGCGCGAGCGTCCACCACGAGCGCGCGCGCGGTCTCGTCGGCGGACGTCGGCGCGTCGGTCGGCATGTCGTGCGCGAGCCTCCGCCGCGGATTCTACATGGCTTGAAGCGCCTTCGCACGGGGGCCCGCGCGGGGCTTGGCAGCACTAGTACCCGAGCTGCTGCTGCCGAGCCCGCCCGTACTTGTCGGGGACGAAGTTCGGAGGCACGCGGTCACCGCCCACCGCGATGGCGAGCTTGGCGCCATCCTTGGTGACGGTGAGCTTCTGCTTGGTGGGCTTGCTCGCGAACTCGTGCCAGGTCTCCACGTCGTACTCGCCCGGGGGCACGCCCGCGATCTTGAACGCGCCCGACTGGTCGGCCTGGCCGTAGAGCGGCGTGTCGACGACGACCACCCAGCCGAGCATGGACGCGTGGATGTTGCACAAGAGCTGCACCACGCCCGGCTTGTCGAAGGTCTGCGGCT
>JAFEBC010000403.1 GCA_018266095.1 Deltaproteobacteria bacterium | reverse complement strand
CGAGCCCGGCACGCCGGGGTTCGCGAGCTTCCAGACGGCGCTCGACGAGCTCTGCAAGCAGATGGCCAAGGAGGTCGCGGCCGACGGCGAGGGCGCCACCAAGCTGCTCGAGGTGCACGTCGCGGGCGCGCCGGACTTCGACATGGCGCACGATCTGGCCAAGGCGGTCGCGGGCGGCGTGCTGGTGAAGGCGGCCATGTTCGGCGCGGATCCCAACTGGGGCCGCATCGTCGCCGCGATGGGCTCGCGGGCCGGCACGCGCGGGTACACGATCGATCCCACCGCGTCCAAGGTGTCGGTGCAGGGCGTGCTCGTGTTCGATCGCGGGCCGGTGGGCGTGGATTCGAGCACGCTCAAGGCGCGCATGCGCGGGCCCGAGGTGAAGATCGAGATCGACCTCGGCGTGCGCAAGGACGTGGAGACGGCGACGGCGTGGGGCTGCGATCTCTCGTACGACTACGTGAAGATCAACGCGGACTACACCTCGCTCATCGTGCCCACCGAGTCGGGCGGCGTGGCCAAGGACGACCGGCTCGCGAACTACTCGCCGAACTTCAAGGTGTCGCTCTTGGTCGAGGCGCTCAGCTACATCCAGCGCTTCGCGGGCACCCGCTGCGTCATCAAGTACGGCGGCGCGGCGATGGTGAAGGAGTCGCTCAAGAAGTCGTTCTGCAACGACATCTCGCTGCTGCGTTCGGTGGGCCTCAAGCCCATCGTGGTGCACGGCGGCGGGCCGGAGATCACGCGCACGCTGGAGAAACTGGGCGGCAAGGCCGAGTTCGTGGACGGCGTCCGCGTGACGAATTCGAGCGACCTGAAGGTCATCGAGATGGTGCTCACGGGCTCGATCAACACCGAGCTCGTGACGCTCTTGAACCAGGAGAACGGCCACGCGGTCGGCGTCTCGGGCAAGGACGGCGGGCTCATCCGCGCCAAGAAGCTGCAGACCACGGGCAAGGATCTCGGGCAGGTGGGCGAGGTCACGCGCATCAACCGGGACTTCCTCGAGATGCTGCTCAATCAGGGCTATGTGCCGATCGTCAGCCCCATCGGCCTCGGCGAGGATGGGCAGACCTACAACATCAACGCCGACACGGTGGCGGCGAAGGTCGCGTCGGCGATCGGCGCGGAGAAGCTCATCTATCTCTCGGACGTGCCCGGCATCTTGAAGAGCGGCGAGCTCATCAGCGACCTGACCGCGAACGATCTGCAGGGCCTGCTCGACGACGGCACCATCCAGGGCGGCATGAAGGCGAAGGTGCTGTCGATCCTCGAGTGTCTGCGCGGGGGCGTGCAGCGCGTGCACCTCATCGACGGGCGCGTGCCGCACTCGATCATCGGCGAGCTGTTCACCGACAAGGGTGTCGGCTCGCTGGTGACGGCGTAGGAGGCGGCGATGAAAAAGCACGGCGACAAGGGCCGGCTCGACGCCCGGCGGCACGACGCGGCGCGGACGAAGAAGTTGTCCGCCCAGGAGCGCGCGCAGGAGAAGGCGGCGCGGCAGGAAGCGATCCAGAAGCTCATCCGCGAGGAGGCGGTGGGCACGCAGGAGGAGCTCGGGAGGCTGCTCGCGGAGCGCGGCTTTCATGTCACGCAGGGGACGCTCTCGCGCGACCTGAATCAGCTCGGCGCGCTGCGCGTGGCGCGGCCCGGCGGCGGCACCATCTACGGCCTGGAGACGGATGAGGTTCCGCACGCGGGGCAGCGCCTGCACGACGTGGGTCAGCTCGTGCTCACGCTCGTGGACAACGACACGCTCTGCGTCGTCCGCACGCAGCCCGGCGCCGCCTCGGCCATCGCGCGCGCCATCGACCTCGCCCGCGTGCCGGAGTGCCTGGCCACGCTCGCCGGGGACGACACCATCTTCGTCACGCCCGTTCGCGGCGTGTCGGCTCGCAAGCTCACGCAGTCGCTCAAGCGCCTCTTCGGCGCGCAGTAGAGGAACGCCATGGTTCTCGCCAAGACCGACGCCGCCGGAGAGCGCGGCCTGATGCCGGAAGTGCTGGAGTTCAGCTCGTCGCTGGCGCTGGACAAGCGGCTCTTGCGTGAAGATCTGGTGGGCTCGATCGCGCACCTGACCATGCTGTCGCGCACGGGGATCATCCCCAAGGACGCGGCGGCGAAGCTCAAGCAGGGCCTCAAGGACATCTGGGCGGCGCAGGCGGCGGGCACGCTCGAGCTGCCGAATGAAGAGGACGTGCACATGGCGGTCGAGGCCACGCTGGCGAAGAACGTCGGCGAGGTGTCGGGCCTGTTGCACTCGGCGCGATCGCGCAACGACCAGGTGGCGCTCGACCTGCGGCTGCACGTGCGCGAGATGTGCGTGCGGGCGTTGAACAAGTTGGCCGATCTCGTGGACGGCCTCTCGAAGCGGGCGGCGGCGGAGACGGACACGCTCCTGCCCTCGTACACGCACCGGCAGCGCGCGCAGCCGATCTCGCTCGCGTACCTGCTGTGCGGCTGGGGCGCGATGTTCGCGCGCGACGCCGAGGCGATCCTGTTCGTGCTCGAGCAGGTGGACGCGCTCCCGCTGGGCGTGGGCGCGATCGCGGGCACGTCGCTGCCCATCGACCGCGAGATCACGCGCAAGCTGCTGCAGTTCTCCAAGCTCACGCTCAACGGCCTGGACACCGTGGGCGACCGCGACTTCGCGCTCGACTACACCTACGCGGCCGCGCGCTCGCTGCTCCACGTGAGCCGCATCAGCACCGACCTCATCGACTTCAGCACGGGCGAGTTCGGCTTCGTGAAGCTGGACGGCGCCATCGCCTGCGGCAGCTCGATGATGCCGCAGAAGAAGAACCCGGACGTGTTCGAGCTCTTGCGCGGCAAGAGCGGGCGCGGCGTGGGGAACCTCGTGTCGCTGCTCATGACGCTCAAGGGGCTGCCCTCCGGCTACAACCGCGACCAGCAGGAGGACCGCCTGCCGCTGCTCGAGACGGCGCCGCTCCTCATCGGCGCGCTGGAGATGCTGGAGCTCGCGCTGGGCCGCGTGCGCTTCGACCCCGAGCGGACGTTCGCGGCGCTGGCCAACGACTACACGCAGGCCACCGATGTCGCCGAAGCGCTGGTGCTCGAGGGCGTGCCGTTCCGCGTGGCGTACGGCCTCGTGGGAAAGCTCGTGCGCGCGTGCCAGGACATGAAGCTGCCGCTGTCGCGGGCGACCATCGAGCTGGCGCAGGCCATCGATCCGCGGCTCAACGCCAACGTGCTCAAGGCGTGCGATCCGCGCGCGTCCGTCGAGCGCAAGCGCAACGCGGGCGGCACCGGGCCGGCGAGCGTGCGGGCGCAGATCGACGCGCTGGGG
>JAFEBC010000402.1 GCA_018266095.1 Deltaproteobacteria bacterium | reverse complement strand
CGACGACCCCCATGAAGGGAGTATCGCCCGAATCGCCTCAGGGGAGCAGCGCCTCCTGCTTGCACGCCGACCACTCCGTCGCGCACGCGGCGCCCGTGCAGTTGCCGCTCGAATCGCACGTCCCGCCCTGAGTCGCCATGCACGCCGCGCAGCCGCTGTTGGAATAGTTCGAGGACTGACCGTTGCACGGGCCCGAGTCGTAGCAGGCGCTGAAGGCGCACTGGTAGTAGGCGTTGCCGGCCGCGACCGCGCAGTGGTTGCGCGTGCCGGAGGTGCAGTTGTCGTCGCAGCCGGTGGTCACGCTGACGATGCAGGCCTCCTCGCAGCGCTCCCAGTCGACGCACGTGCCGCTCGCGGACTGATCGTGGATGTAGAGCGTCGGGCCGGGCCCCGCGTCGGGAGCGTCCACGCCTGGTGTGAACGCCTCGAAGCGCACCGTGCATTGATCCCCATCGAAGAGACCCGCGTCGGCCTGCGGCAGGCGGAACGCCATCTCCTTCTCGGTGAGCTCGACCGGCGTGAGCGACGTGGAGGGGCCGTTGGGCAGCGCCACCATGTTGAAGGTCGCGTGCGAGAGCCAGGTGCCGCCGAGCGTGATCACCGCGTCAGGCGCGGCCGCGGTGGGAGACACCGAGGCGATGGTGGGGGGACGGTCGATGTAGAACGTGCCCACCTCGACCGAGCCGGCGGGCGTGGTCAGCACGAGGTCGCAGATGCCTGCGTCGGGGACGTCCGGGATGGTAACGAAGACGTAGTGCTCGTTGTCCTGGCCCGTGGCCTCGGTGACCGTCCCGGGCACGCCGCTGAAGGTCACCGTGGTGTGACCCGAGGTGAAGTGGTCGCCGTGGATGGTCACGCGATCGACGTTCTGCGGCGTGGTCACCGGCGACTCGTTGGGCTGGTAGCCGATGATGGTCGGCGCGGGGCCGGCGTCGGTGCCGCCGTCGTGGCCGCCATCCGTGCCGCCGTCGTGCGTGCCCGCGTCTCCCGTGCCGCCGTCTCCCGTGCCTGCATCGCTGCCGCCCATCGAGAGGTCGTGCGCGAGCGCCACCTCGATGATCTCGGTCGCGCCGACGAGCTCGAAGCTGCCCGTGCCGTCGCCGAAGCTGTCGCTTGAGAGGGTCACGACCGGGCCGAGGGTCGCCTCGGAGTCGGTGTCGAGCGTGAACGTCTGCGGCTGGCCGAACCCGCTGGCCTCGCCCGGGACGACCTGGATCGAGAGGCCGGTCGAGCCCGCCTCGACGAACACGAGATCGCCGATGCCGTCGCCGTTCACGTCGCGCAGGCTGGCGCCGATGAGCTTCATGCCCGGCGGCGGCGTGAAGCTGACGTGCTGGTCCGGCAGGCCCTGGCCGACCTCGATGAGGTTGGCGAGGTTGCTGTTCACGCTCACGTCCACCACGGTCACGTGGAAGCTGTCGTCGACGGCGTTGTAGTCGTTCTCTGCCATGGTGATCCCGGCCGGCGAGAGGGGCACGTTCTCGAAGGCCTGAAGGCCGCCGCCCTCGGTGACGAAGACATCGAGGTCGCTGTCGGTCTGCACCATGAACGCGCTCGAGTTGGCCGCGAAGGTGTTCTCGGCGACCGTGATCGCGCGCGGCGTGTGCAGGGTCGAGGTGGTGCTCCAGGTGATGCCCGAGGTCAGCGCTTCGATCTCTCCTTGCCCGAAGATCACCGTGCCCTGGCCGTTCGTGTCGCCGGCGATGGCGACGATGTCCACGTGCGCGCCGCTGTCGGTCTCCACCTGCGCGGTCGCCAGATCGACGGGGTCGAAGTCGGGCGATGGGTCGGCGGCGGAGGTCGGGATGGAGATCGGGTTGCCGAACGTGCCCGTGCCCTGCGTGTTGAAGACCTGCAGGCTCTGCCCCGTGAGCAGCGCGACGTCGGGCCTGCCGTCGTGGTTGAAGTCGCCCGCGGTGGCGCTGATGGGCGTCGAGGTGCCTGTGCCTGCGATGACCGGCGAGCCGAACGTGCCGTTGCCCGCGCCCACAGACAGCATGAGCTGAGTCTGACCCGCGTGGTTCACGACGAAGAGGCGATCGTCGAGGCCGTCGCCGGAGAAGTCGCCGTGCAGGACCTTGACGGTGCCCGCGGGGAGCGCGACCGGCTTGCCGCTCGAGGGCGTGAGCGTCTGCGCCTGCGGTGCGCCCACGAAGAAGTCGCTGAAGTGGACCGCGGTGCCGGTGACGACACCCGCGTGCAGGCGGCTGGGGCGGCGCTCGAAGCCGCGGCCGCTCGCGGTGGACCAATAGAGGCCGGTGTTGGCGGAGGTCACGGTCGAGCTGACCGACACGCTGACGGGAAAGCCGAACGCGAGGTGCGCCGGCTCGAGGTGATACACGGGCGAGCCCGCGGTGACGTTCGTGGGCGCGGCGGCGCTCGAGCGCGACAGCGTGAGCGATTGCGTGGTGCTGAGCGCGCCCGCCGGAATTCGCAGGGCGACGTGCTCCAGCGTCAGCGTCCCGCCGCTCGCGCCGATGTTCGCGGTGACGCTCGGGAGCGTGGGTCCGGCGTCGTGTGGACTGTCGCCTCCGCTGGAGCAGGCGTGCAGGGCGCCAGCGAGCAGCGCGAACCAGAGGACAGCCAGCCGAGTGCGCGTCATGGGGCCTCCCGCGACGCCGCACCACGTTCCGACATTTGTCGGAATGCCAACAGTCGTCGCTTTGAAACCCTAGCAACGCGCCGGGCCGGAGTTCAACGCGCACGAGGCCGGCCCTCGAAGCACCACGGGCCCCCGATTCGGGAGCCCGTGCGCTTGCCTCATCTCTCACGTCGATCGGAGGGGTTGCTGGGGGTCCAGGTGGAGCGGCAGCTCACCCCTGGTGGAGGTTCCGCAAGGAAACCGGATCGTGGAGCGCCGCTTGATCAGAACGGCGCCCCGCCACCAAGACAGCCTCTCAATAACTATGGCCGAAGATCCGCTGGTGGCTCATCGTGATCTTGCTCGGCTTGCGCCCGCCGATGCTGCTCGGCACCACCGTGAGCTGCGCGTCGCTCGCCGACGAGATCGTCTGACGCACCGCCGGCACGAGGTCGAGCGCCGTGTTCAGCTTCCCGCCGTGGGCCATCGAGCCCGCCGAGCGCGCGACCACCGCGAGGTAGCCCACGTACTGCGGGCGGTCCGCGCTGGAGCCGTCATTCGACGACGGGTCCTGCGCGTGCAGCTTCACGATCACGGAGTCGGTCGTCGGCACGTCGATGCCCTGGACGCGCAGCGTGAACGGCGTGCCCGAGTTGGCCAGCTCCTTCTTGTGCGTGGCCGTGAGCGACGCCTTGTACGTGCGCGGGTTCACGTCGAGGTTCGCGCCGTCCGAGAAGTTCAGCTCGCTGGCCGAGGAGCCGCCGCCGGCCTCCAGCTCGCCGGGCGAGTGATAGAGCTGCTCGGGGCTCTCCTCCGGGCCCGGATCGTGGTTCCAGGTCTGCTTGAGCGTGGTCTGGTAGTTCACCACGTCGGAGACCTTGATGACGTACCACTTCTCGTCCGGGCCGTAGAACTTCCAGCTCGTGTTGAGCCACGCCGACGACGACGGGTTCGCGCGGCCGCCGCCGGAGCCGATCCACTGCGCCCAGTAGCGGTCGATGTTGTTGTGGTGGCCGTAGAAGAGCGGGTCGCGGCCGGCCGTGTCGAGCTGGCTCATGTCGCCGCCGGCCCAGATGTGCACGCCGCCGTGCGGTCCGAACTCGAGGTTGCCGCCGTGCGTCTCGTCGCCGACGAACGCCGCGGTGGCGATGCCGCCGAGCGGACGGCTGAGCGCGGCCTTGCCCACGAGCTGGTCGGTGAGCGTCTTGCTGCCGCTGTTGCACGCCGAGTCGCGCGTCGAGTTGAGCAGGTTGCCCGAGCGATAGCCGGCGGGGATGGCGCGGTCGTTGGCCCAGTCCCAGTACGGCAGCGCGAACGAGGGGTCGTTGATGAGCGCGCCGAGGATCTTCTCGTGGAAGTAGAGGTACGCGCGGTGCCAGGGGAAGAAGCGGTAGCTGCCGTGGATCTGCTCGCCCATGCCGCAGAACCAGCAGTGGATGTTGGCCTGGTTGGCGAACGAGCGCGGGTCGCTGGCGGGCAGCGCGCGCATGGCCTTGTAGGCGGCGTCGAGCTTCTTGAGCTCGGCGGAGGTGAGCTTGCTCATGCTCTTGCGCGTGCGCAGCGGCCCGGAGTCGCCCTTGAAGGCGATGGGGCTGTTGAACGAGCCCGCGCCGCTCTTGAGCTTGCCGGTGGGCGCGGCGCAAGAAGGCGCGGCGGCGGCGTGGGCGGCCGAGCCGTAGGGGAGGGTCAGCGCGGCGGCGCCGGAGACAGCGCCGAGGCCCACCAGCGAGAGGAAGTCGCGGCGTGAGGAACCAGTCTTGGGGTCGGTCATGAGTGCGGCTTTCGGTGTGGGTGCGGCGTGTGGGGTTGGTCGTGGGGCGTGGCTGGCTAGAGGGGGCCGCGTCGTGGGGTGGAGGCGGACGCCGGCGGGCTCGGGAGCGTCAGAGGTCGAGCGCGATCTTCTTGATCGTGAACGAGGCCGCGGCGGGCTCCTTGCCGTCGACGTCGGTGGGGACGATGGTCACGACCAGCTCGCCGGCGGCCGCGACCAGCGCGCGCGCCTCGGGGGTGAGCTCCAGCGCGGCGTTGGCGATGGGCGGCTTCTTCCCCTTGGCCGTCTTGCCCGCGGCCACGATCGAGACGTTGCCGGCGTAGCGCTTGTCGTCCATCGAGGTGGCGAGGTTCGCCTCGGGCGCGGCCACGAAGACGCGCAGGATGAGGCCGCCCTCGCTCTCGACGCCGTCGATCTTGAGGACGGCCGGGCCGCCCTTGGGTGACACGCCCTCCGGCAGGCGCACGCGGAAGATCGACGGCTTGCTCCCGAAGGGCGCGGGATAGGCCGTGATCGACTTCTTCTTGTCGGCGGCGCGGGCAGGCGGCGCGGCCGAGGTGGCGAGCGCCAGGGTGGCGGTGAGACCGACGAGAGCACGCTGACGGAGTGAACGACGCATGGTTTGACCCCAAATGACCGGCCCAGGACGACCGTCCTATCGTTGCAGTAGGACAGGCCCAATGTCGGATGTCAACGGAGACCGGATCCGTCCGCTGACCGACAGGAGAACTACGCGGCGCCATCCATGATAGTCGAAGCGCCCCGACCTCGGAGTCCAACGTGCCGATTTCCTTGAACTTGGGGCTCACCCACGCGCCCCTCTACGTGGGCCTCCTGATGGGCCTTGTCATCCTGCTCGCGGTCATCGTCAGCCTGATGCGGATGGTGAAGCGCATCTACCTGGGCGACGGCGGCGACAAGCAGATGCAGAAGGCCATCCGCCGCCACATGAACTCGCTCGAGCACGCCACGGTGTTCTGCGTGCTGCTGGTCGTGTTCGAGCTGGCGGGCGGGCCCAAGGGCGCCATCGATTGGATCGGCGGGGCGGCCGTGGTGCTGCGCGTGCTGCACGCGGTGGGCTTCGGCCGCTGGCGCAGGCTCACCATGCCGACGATGGTGGTCGCGTACTCGCTCGAGGCGTTCCTGTGCGGCTGGGTGCTGCTGCTCGGGTGGCAGCACTTGCACGGGTAAGAGCAACAGCGAACTGCTTCACAGGAAGGAAAGAAGGAAGGAAGAACTCTCTCCTCTTCGGGTGCACGATCCTTGCGGTTGCAGACCTCGATTCGATCTGTCCGAGGCAAGGGGTCAACGCCCTTCCTTCTTTCCTTCCTGTGAAGCCTTTGCCGTTGCTGTTCTCAGTCACGCATCGCGGACTGCACCGCCATGAGCGGCGCCAGCACGGGCTCCAGATCCTCCTGCTGCGGCTTCTGGAAGCTGCCCTCGCTGAGCGTGCCCAGCCGCGCGAAGAAGCACTTGAAGTCCGACGCGCAGGCCTTGAGCAGCTTGTCGAACAGGGCCTCGCCGGTCTGGTAGGTGCGGTGCTGCGAGAGGGTGGCGTTGGTGATCGCGCGCCGCCAGCCGAGCTGGTTCTGGAGCTGGGTGAGGATGGACTTCTTCTGCTTGCGCTTGTCGTCGTCGCTGGCCGGGGAGCGATACAGCGTATCGAGCGCCTTGGCCGCGTCGCTCAGGAGCTGCGAGGTCTCCTTGCGGCGCTGCTCGTCCTCCTCGAAGGCCTTGGTGGCGCGGCCCTCGGTGCCGTAGGTGGCGATGAGGTAGCCGCGGGCGAGGCGCGTGCCGGCGAAGGTGGCGAGGCCCTCGTTGAAGGGCGTCTGGCCGGAGATGTGCAGCGTGGCGTGCGTGGATTCGTGCAGCAGATCGTCGGCGAGCTCGCCGCTGGCCGAGGGGCCGCTGGTGAGCATCGAGGAGAGCAGCGGGTCGTCGAACCAGCCGAGCGTCGAGTAGGCGCGGGCGGGGCGCACGTCGACGTCCAGGCCCTCCAGCGCGAGCGAATCGGCGAAGTCGCGGGCGGCGCGCGGGCTGAACCAGGCCAGGTACGGGAAGCGGCCGGCGATGGGGAACGACCAGGTCTTGGGGGTCAGGGACAGCTCGGGGCACGCGCTCACGACCCACACCGGCGCGGAGCGGTGGAGCGCCACGTAGCGCTGGTAGTTCTGGGTGCGCTTCAGGCCCTGCGCGTCGGCGTAGCGCAGGATGGGGTCGACCTCCTCGAGCAGCGCGCGCACGGCGGGCGGCGTCGAGGGGCTGACCTTGGCCTCGTCGAGGGGGCGGGCGGAGGTGATGAGCGTGAACTGGCCGGCGCCGGCCTGCAGCGCGGAGTGCACGGCGAGGCAGCCGCTCAGGCAGAGCGACAGCGCGGCGGCGAGGAGGGCGCTGGGGAGCGTCGTACGCATCGCGAACCCGTGTACCACCGAGCAAAGCGTCGCGTCTTGAGGCAAGCTCTCGCCCATGCTCGACAGGTCCGGTGCGCGAGGCGGGGTGAAGCTCACGGTGCTCTTCGTGCTGGTGGCCGCGGGCGTGCTCGCGTTCCTGCTCAAGCCCGAGGATCGCGGCCTGGAGACGGCGAACGCGGCGCTGACGCCGCTCAACGGCACCGCGCGGGCGAGCTGCGAGGGCACGCCGTGCGCGTTCATCGATCTGGACGCGCTGGACGCCAACATCGACTTCGTCAAGCGCGAGGTGGGCGCGCGGAGGCTGCGGGTGGTGGCGAAGTCGCTGCCGTCGCTGGAGCTGCTGGCGCACGTGATGGAGCGCGCGCAGACCAAGCGGCTCATGGTGTTCCACGCGCCGCACGCCGAGACGCTGCTCGCGAACTTCAAGGACGCCGATCTGCTCTTCGGCAAGCCGATGCCCGAGGAGGCGACCCTCGCGCTGGTGAAGCACGTGGGCGACGACGCGGCGCGCGTGCGCTTCCTGGTGGATTCGCGCGAGCGGCTGGCGGGCCTCGTGCGCGTGGCGCGGGCGCAGAAGCGGACGCTGCGCGTGGTCATCGAGCTCGACGTGGGCCTGCGGCGCGGCGGCGTGGTGCACGACAACGAGCTCGTGGCGCTGATGGATTCGCTGGCGCAGTCGCCGGAGCTGACCTTCGCGGGCGTGATGGG
>JAFEBC010000401.1 GCA_018266095.1 Deltaproteobacteria bacterium | reverse complement strand
GCATCTTCGGCTTCACCCAGAGCTCGACCTCGCCAGTCACAGGACCAGCGCCCAGCACCGCGCGATAGCCGCCGCTGCTCGTGACCGGCGCGAACGTCACCACGCCCTGATTGTCGACGCGCACCGTGCGGCCATCGACCTCGTCGTCGACCGTGAACTTCTGCTCCTTGGTGGAGCGCACCGGCTGCAGCGTGCCCTCGCGGATCTCCAGGCGGATCGTGCCGTGGATGACGTCGCCCTGCGCGTCGAGGACCTCCACCTTCGCGCGCACCGGCGTCTTGCCGTCGGCGACGTTGCCCTCGGCGGACACGAAGCGGATCTGCGCGATCTCGCCCGTGCGCGTGACGGTCACTTTCTGATCGAGTCGCACGTTGCCGAACGGGTCGGTGCCCTTGAGCGCGAGCGTGTGCGTGCCGCGGTCGCCGTACTCGATGCCGATGTACGTGAGCGTGGTGAGGTGCGTCTCGGGGTCTTCGCTCTTGAAGCCGATGCGATCGTCGCTGATGGGCTTGTCGTCGACGGTGAGCGCGAGCGTGAGGTACGAGAGCGCGCGCACGCGGACGCTGCCGACGCGATCGGGGAGGAGCTCGCCGTCGAGGGGCGAGAGGATGCCGACCGCGGGCTTGCTGGGAGCGGCAGGAGCCGGAACAGCGGAAGCCGTCGACGTGACCGCGGGCGCAGCGACAGCGCCAGTCGATGCAAGCGTGCTCGACGACGCGGGCGCCGCGGCGAGCTCATTCACAGACGTGGCCACCGCGGCGTGCACGGTGCTCGTGCCCGCGACCGCATTGACCTGCGCCACCTCGACTGCAGTGGACGACGCCGCGTTCGCCGGCACCGCGGTGATCGTGTTCACCGTCGACGACACCGCGTTCGCGATGGCGGGGCTCGACGACACGGCCTCACGCACGAGCTCCGTTGCGCCCGAGATCGTCGACGTCGCAGCGCTCGCACCCGGCGCCGCCGCCACCGGCTCGCCGATCGACGCCGCCGTCTCGTCCGCGTGGTCCTTCAACGAGCGCAGCACCGTGCGCATGTCCTTCGTCGCCGCGGCCGCCATCACCTCCACGCGGCGGTTGAGCGCCTTGCCGTCCTTGGTCTTGTTGCTCGCGATCGGATCCAGCTCGCCGCGCCCGATGAGCGTGATGTTGTCGTCAGGCAGCTTGAGCTTGCCGTTCAGATAGCCCGCCACGCTCGCCGCGCGCGCCAGCGAGAGCGCGCGGTTGTCCTTGAAGACCTTGGTCGCGTTGCCGCGGATCTTGTCGCCGTCGGTGTGCCCGATGACGGTGATCTGCTGCGACTTGAGCGCCTGGAGCTGCTTGACCAGCTTGTCGAGCGCCGCGCGATCCTCGTCGGAGAACTTGTCCGAGAGCACCGCGAAGTGCGGCCGGATGACGAGCTTGGTGGGCTTGCTCGCGTCCTCCTGCGCGATCTGCAGCGTGGTCTCGGCGAGCGGCGTCTTGAACTCGCCCTTCAAGCCCTTGGCCGTCGCGACCGCCTGCACCGGGCCCGTGACGTCCGGCGTTCCCTCGGCGACAGTCGTCTTGATCTGCACGCGCCGCGTCCCGTCGCCCGCGGGCGGCAGCGCGAACGTCAGCGTATTGCCCTCGATCACCGGATCCGCGATCGGCCCGCCTTCGAGCTGCGCGCTGCCCGGCGTGTACACGACGCCCGCGGGCAACGTCATCGTCAGCGTGACCGCGTGACCCTCGCCGCGCAGCGTGCGCACGACGGCCTCGATCTTCGCGGAGAGGCCCGACACCTCATGCTGCAAGGACACGCCAACCTGTCCCGGCTCCGGCGGCGGCGCGGCCGGCTTCGGGGCAGGTGGCGGCGGGGGCGGAGGAGGAGGCGGCGGCTTCGGCTTCACCTTCGGCTCGAGATGGAAATCGGCGCGCCAGAGCGTGTCGCCCTGCACGTCGACGAACTGCGAGAACGCGCGGCCCGCGAAGCGGTCGTTCTGCGTGCACGACACCGCGATCCACTCCTCCATCGAATCCGGATCGAGCTGCACCACGTGCAGACCCTTGCGCACGCCGTCGAAGTGGAACAGGCCCTGCTTGTCGCTCAGAACGAACGTGCCGTCCTCGAGCAGCACGCGGATGCCCTCGACGCCGATCGAGCCCACGCCGTCGCGCGCGTCGCAGTCGCCGGTGGTGATGCGGCCCATGATCAGGCTGCGCAAGGAGAGGAAGTCGTCGCCGATCTGCACCGGCGCCTTGGCGAGGTTCGAGGTGCTGCCGCCCGCGCCCGAGGCCTGCGCGAGGTTCACTTGCGTCGTGCCGACCTTCACCGCCGGCCCGATGTCGACCGCGAAGCGGATGGCCACCTGCGCGCCCGCGTCGATGGGCCCGAGGATGAAGTCGAGCGTGCGTCCGTCGCGCGAGATGACCGGATCGGCCGCGCTGTGCCCATCGATGATGGTGCTGCCCTTCTTGTAGCGGAAGCCCACGGGCAGCGTGTCGGTGGCGCGGATGCCGGCGCCGGTGACCTTCGCGTCCGTGTTCAGGACCGTGATGAGGTAGCTCAAGAAATCGCCGACGCCGACCTGGTCCTTGCTCGGCGTCTTCGAGACCCACAGCGCCACGTGCGCCGGATCGATGGGGATGTCGATCTGCTGCACCATCGGCCCCGGGTTCAAACCGAACGCCTCTCCGCGCGAACCCTGGTCGGTCAGCGCGAACGGCGCGTTCGGCAACTGCTGCAGCTTCGCGTCGGCCACCGTCGAGGGCGCTGCGTAGCCCGCGGGCGGCTTGACGATGTAGCGATAGTTGCCCGGCCTCAAGAACGGGAACCGGAACTCTCCGGGCCCGAACACCTGCGTGCGGCCGCTGCCGTCGACGATCGATTCGCCGGTGCGCAGCGTGGAGGGGAATGAGCTCAAGCCGTCATCTGCATACGCGGTCGCAGGCAGGCCCGTGTCGGCGTCGATCACGGTGACCTCCGCGCCGTTGACGAACTGTCCGCTGAAGCTGTCCATCACGCGGCTGATCTGATCGACGATGGCCGCGTCCGACACCACCTGCACGGTGGTGAACGGGTCCGTGAACGTCGCGAGCAGCTTGCTGCGCTCGACCACTTCCAGCGTGCCCGAGTAGTCGTGCACGTCCGACGCCGAGAGGCCGTTCTTGCGTTGGCCCGTCGTCGTGGACTTCACGTGCGCGCTCGGGATGTAGCCGATGAACACGCCGCTGTCGGGCGCATCCTCGGTGACCTGCACGATCTCGACGTCCGTCGTGACCGTGTCCGTGATGGTGACGAAGACCGATTCGCGAACGTTGGGATTGCGGTTCACGTTGCGGTCGACGAGGCGGACGAAGACGGCGTCGCCCTGGTGATAGAGGCCCGTGACGTGCATCGGCAGCGGGCTGGTGAGATCGAGCGGCCTCGTGCGTCCCGTGATCACCGGCAGCGGCAACGCCACCGCGGAGTCTGTCGGATTGGGTCCCGTCTTGTACGAACCGAGCGAGACGAGCTCGGATTCGGGGGACGCGATCGTGGGCGCGTAGCCGAGGAACTCGATGCGCGCCGGCTGGGCGTTGGCGACCGTCACTGTCGCTGGGTCGCTGCTCACCGGTGCATCGGACTCCGCGGAGGACACGCTGGCGACGTTCACGATCGTCGATCCAGGGGGCGCGAGCTCCGCGCGCGCAGGCGCGGATGCGAACAACCACATCGACATGAACGTCATGACCCCAAGGGACACGCGCGCCCGGAAACGCAGACAAGGCACCGCCGGCGCCCATCCGAAGATGGGACGATCCGGTCCGGTGCCTCGCCTGGACGCCTCCCACCCGGCCGTCAATCCGGGTGGAAGGGTGTCCTTCCGGGAGCGCATCACCGCTTAAAGGCTGTCCGTCACGTCAATCAACCGGGCGTGGATCAGTTGATGGTGGCCCGGAAGAACAGGATCAGCACGCCGTTGCTCCCGGCCACCGTGCCGGTCGCGCCGCCTGGGTTGTACGCGACGGTCTGCGTGCCCGCCGTGTACGAGTAGCCGCCCGAGCCCTCGGTCAACGTGGTCGCGCCCGAGTACGTGGTCGCCGTGCTGGTGGCGAACTTGCCGGTGCCGTTCTGGTACGTCAGGAACAGCGGCACCACGTCGGTGAACGAGACCTGCGTCGCGTTCGTCGAGCCGGTGTTGGTCGCGGTGATCTTGTAGATGAGCGACGTGCCCGGAGGCGCGTTGGCGGCGGCCACGAACGTCGCGCCGTTGTCGGTCGAGACGAGCTTGGTGACCGTCAGCGTGGGGCGGTTGGTAGTGACCGTGGTGGTGCCGCTCGTGCCCGTCTTGGTGTTGTCCGCGGTGGACGTCGCCGTGACGGTGATGCCCTGCGTGCCCGAGCCGCCCGTGGTGACCGTGCCCGGCGCCACCGAGACGGTGAACGTCTTCTGCTCCGGGACCACCTGGCCCGCGACGCCCGCGGTGCCCGCGATCGCCGTGGTCAGCGTGATGACGACCGTGTTGGTCGTGGCGCTGTTGGTCTTGTTGATGCCGCCGGCCGCGATCACGTACGTGTTGCCGCCGATGACGATGGTCGAGCCCGGCGTGAGGCCGTTGATGCTCGCGGTGGAGGCGACCTGATCGTACGGCACGGTGATCGTGGTCGCGCCGATGGGGGCCGCGGCCGCGAGCGTGGTGGCGTTGAGCGTGATGCTCGTGCCGCCCGGGAACGTCGCCGAGCCGCCGGTCAGGTTGGTCTGCGTGTCACCCGCCGCGAGGTTGTACGTGTCGGGACCGTTCGCCGTACCCGTGATGGTGTACGTGAGCGTGCCGTTCGCGCCGCCCTGCGAGACGCTGATGTTCGCCGGCGTGTTGATGTTGGGCGCCGAGGCCACGAGCTGGACGGTGATGACCGCCGCCGCGCTGGTGACCGGTGTCTGCGCAGCACCGCCCGCGTCGTTGAAGTTCACGGTCGCGGTGTTCGAGATCTGCGTGTTGGAGGCCGTGCTCGCGCGCGCCTGCGTGCTGAAGGCGAGCGCCGCGAGCCCCACGGCGAGGAGACCCAGCTTGCGCGGGGCCGCTGTTCTGAAACGGACGTTCGGATTCATTGTGGACTGCTCCCTTGGTGTGACGGACGGAAGGAACTGCGGTGAGGTGGTGCGGTGAATGCTGCGTTGACGGTTGCTGCTGCTGCGGGTGGTGTTCATGGTTCGGCTTCTCGAGTGCAGAGGTCGGTCGATGCTTCGTTTGCTGG
>JAFEBC010000400.1 GCA_018266095.1 Deltaproteobacteria bacterium | reverse complement strand
GTGCCGATGGAGTCCCTGCCGCCGCCGTCGTCCAACGAGCCCCTCTTCGCGCCGCTGCCCCCAGGCGCGACGCTGAGCGATCCCGACGCCATCGTCGGCGCGAGCCCGCGCGACACCGATCCAGACTCCAAGCCGATCACGGAGCCGAGCGCGGCGAGCCTCGAGCTTCCCTCTGACACGAGCGTCGACATGCCGCCCATCCTCGCCGCCGACGACCCGGACCTGCTGGTGCCGGTCGAGGAGCCGGGCGAGCCGATCCCCACGGGCCCGCTGGCGATGGTGGGCGAACATCGAGTGGCGGTGCACACGCGCGCGGGTCGCGTGCGCCGGGGGATCGTGCGCGACGTCGACCTCGCGGCGGCGACCTTCAAGCTGCACCCGCAGAGCGGCGGCGGCTACGAGACGGTGAAGGCCGAGGAGATCAAGGCCGTCTTCTTCATGCTCTCCGCGGGTGAGCGCCCGCCGCACGCCAACGGCCGCCGCGTGAAGGTGATGTTCGCGGACGGCCGCTCGATGGCGGGGGCGAGGGACGGCGAGGAGGGCCTCGCGGGGTTCTTCTTCATTCCCGACGATGCGGCGCGGACCAACACGCGGCGCGTCTTCGTGTCGCGGGCGGCGGCGAACGACATCATCGACGCGTAGCGGCTAATGCAGGAAGCGATCGGAGTCCCGCGGCATGTTCCGCTGCTCGTCCTCGACGGCGCGCAGGTGCCGGCTGCGCTTGCTGAAGTCGCGCTGGAATTGCCACGCCTTGAACTTGTGCACGATCACGTCCGGGAAGCGGTACCAGATGTGCAGGAACGTCAGCGCGATGGCGAAGAGGTCCGGCAGCACCGAGTAGAACGAGCCGAACAGGCCGTTGAGCACGGTGAACCCCACGCCGATGAGCGCGAAGGTGTAGCCGGTCACCGGCAGGCTCCAGAAGTTCATCTGCCGCGGCCCGGCGAGCAGGCCGTACGCCACCCACATCGCCGTCGGCACGGTCCAGTCACCCAAGAACTGCGCGTACGCGATGCGCGGCATCACCAGCGACAGGAGCACCACGAGCACACCCGCGCCCACGCCCACGCCCGCCGCGAACAGCCAGAGGCGCCGCCGGCCCCAGCTCGCCTCGAGCTCCGCGCCCACGCCGGTGAAGAGCAGGATGGCGAAGATGAGGCTGAGCACGTCCTTGTGCCCCACGAAGACGTAGCTGAGCACGCGCCAGAGCTGCAGCTCGCGGACGGCCGCCGGCACCAGCTCGATCCACGACAAGAACGTCGGCGAGAGGCCGTGCGCGGCCACCGTCAGCGCCAGGTACAACAGCGCCATCTGAGCGGCGCTGCTGCGCGGGTTCAGCCAACGCTCGACCTGCGACCTCGGGATCCTGGCCAACTTTGAGCCTCCGCTCCCAATCCTAGCGGCTAATCCTCTGCGCGCCACCGCGCCGGACGCTGGCGCCTCTGGCGATCGCGTGTGCGCATGCGCCACACGAGGGCCACGAGGCCGAATACGCCGAGCGAGACGAGCAGGTTCGTGAGCATCGGGTTCACCGCGTCACCGCATCTACGCCCGCGCCGCCTTCAGCTCACCGAGCAGCGCCGTCACCTCGGCCTCCGTGAGCGTGTGGGAGAATTGCTTGGCTTTGGCAAGCAATTCCTTGGCGAGCGCGTCATCGCTCGCGTGCCCGCGCCGGGCCAGCCAGTGCTTCACGTTCGACAGGCCGCTCATGGGGCCGACCTCGATCTCCTGCTCCTTGCCGAACTCGCCCGCGGGAACGCCCGAATACACGCGGTCGGCGAGCCACGCGTCGCCCTTCTTCTGCGCCTTGATGATGGCGGCCGCGTGCACGCCCGTGGCGGTGCGGAACGCGTCGGGCCCGGCGAGCGGATAGTTGATGGGCACCTGGTGTCCGCACACGCGCGCGGCGAGCTGCACGTACTCGACGAGCCTGGTCATCGGCTTGGGCCCGTAGAGCGGGTGGTTCACGAGCTTCAAGTTCACGAGGAGCTGATCGCTCGAGGTGTTGCCCACGCGCTCGCCGATGCCCGCCGCGCAGCCGTGCAGGCGCGTGCAGCCGGCCTCGCCCGCAGCGAGTGCGTTCGCCAGCGACAGCCCGCGATCGTTGTGCCCGTGCCAGTCGAGGCCGACCTCGACGCCCGACTCCTTCACCACCGAGAGCGCGAACTGCACCAGCGCGCGCGCGCCCTCGGGCGTCGAGTGGCCCACCGTGTCGCACAGACAGAGCCTGCGCGCGCCCGCTTCGATGGCCGAGAGGAAGAGCCGCCGGAGCTGATCCGGCCGCGAGCGCGTGGTGTCCTCGGTGACGTACGCCACCGACAGGCCCTGCGACACCGCGAACTTGATCGCGTCCACCGACTGCTTCTCGATGAACGAGACGTCCCACTCCTCCGCGTACTGGCGAATGGGCGAGCTGCCGATGAACGCGTAGATCTCGAGCGGAACGCCCGTCTCCTGCACCACCTCCGCCGCGGGCGCGATGTCCGAGATCACCGTGCGGCACGCCGCCGTCGCTTGGATCGAAAGCTTCGCGTCGCGGATCTCCTCGCACAGCCGCTTCACCGCCGCGCGCTGGTGCGCCCCGGCGCCCGGCAGGCCCACGTCGAGCTTCACGATGCCCAGCTCGTCCATCAGGTGCAGCAGGCGCACCTTGTCGTCGATGTGCGGATCGACCGCGCTCGGCGACTGGATGCCGTCGCGCAGCGTCTCGTCGAGCACCAGGGCCTCGCCCAGCCGTCCCGGAGGGCCCGCGGCTGCGCGGGCGTCGGGATTGCCTTGGTTCCAGTCGAACAAGAGGCCGCTCTGGTCCATGGTGTCCTTCCTACTCGAAGTGGGCGGCACGATCACGACGCGCCGCCCCGCGACGTCCCGCGGCTACACGCTCTCGATGAGGACCGCGATGCCCTGCCCGCCGCCGATGCAGGCCGAGCCGATGCCGCGCTTCTTGCCGCTGCGCTTGAGCTCGTGCAGGAGGTGGCCGGTGATGCGCGCGCCCGAGGCCGCGAGCGGGTGCCCGACCGCGATGGCGCCGCCGTTCACGTTGAGCGTGTCGTGCGAGAGGCCGAGCTCCTTGGCCACCGCGAGCACTTGCGGCGCGAACGCCTCGTTCACCTCGACGAGATCGAAGTCCGACAGCTTGGCCTCGTGCTTCTCGAGCGCCTTGCGGATGGCCGGCGCCGGCCCGATGCCCATGATGCTCGGATCCACGCCGGCCGTGCCCCAGCCGAGCAGCTTGCCGATGGGCG
>JAFEBC010000003.1 GCA_018266095.1 Deltaproteobacteria bacterium | reverse complement strand
CTCGTCGACCTCGGGGATGTCGTCGGTCTTGGCCGCCGCGTAGCGCTCGGTCCAGCCGCGGACCTGGCGCTCGATGTAGCCCGCGGGCTTGCCCAGCGCGGAGAGCGGCTCCTTGGTGACGTCGAGCTTGTGCAGGTCGGCGAGCAAGTCGATGAGCGCGAGATCGAGCCCGCGCTTCTTCTCGGGCGCGAGGCCGTCGGGGATCATGGCCTGCAGATTTCCGCCGCGCAGGATGACGCCCTGGAGCCGCTGCATCGCGTAGAACGGCGCGCCCAAGACGCTCTCGTCCTCGCACTTGGCCAGGACGCGCGGCACCATCGGGAACCCCGGCGGCGGCAGCGAGCCCACGGCCGTGAGGATGCGCGCCTCGCGGCTCATGTCGTGGCCGGCCTTGACCTTCGCGCCCTTGGGGGGACGGCGCAGCACGACCTCGGTCGTCGCCGTGCGCACGAGGTAGGTCAGGTTCGAGTACCCGCGGGGAAATTGCTTCACTTCGAGGGGCGCGCCGAGGTCGGGCAGCGCCTGGGCCATCCACTGCGTCAGCTTGCCGAGATCGAGCTCTTCACCCGCGCGCGGCGCCTTCGCTGCGTCGAGCTTCGCGCTCACTTGCGCTCCGAGGTCAGGCCGTACGTGCCGAGGATGCGCTTGGCCAAGGACGCCTTGTGCACCTCATCCGGCCCGTCGTAGATGCGCGCCGCGCGCTCGTGCGCATAGAAGCCCGCGAGCGGCAGGTCGTCGGTCATGCCCAGCGCGCCGTGCGCCTGGATCGCGCGATCGACCACGCGCTCCATCACGCCCGCCACGAAGAACTTGATGGCCGAGATCTGGTCGCGCGCCTCCTTGCTGCCGTGCTTGTCGATGCTCCACGCCGCGTGCATGACCGACAGGCGCGCGGCGTCGATCTCGGCGCGGCTCTCGGCGATCCACTCCTGCACCGGCCCCTTGAGCGCGAGCGGCTTGCCCGGCGAGAGCTGGCGCGAGACCACGTGCTTGCACATGAGGTCGAAGCTGCGCTCGCAGATGCCGATCCAGCGCATGCAGTGGTGGATGCGGCCCGGCCCGAGGCGCTCTTGCGCGAGGAGGAAGCCCATGCCGCGCCCGCCGATGAGGTTCGACTCGGGCACGCGCACGTTCTCGTAGCGGAGCTCCGCGTGGCTCATCCAGCCCGAGCCCTCGTGGCCCATGATGGACACGTTGCGCACCAGCGTCAGGCCCGGCGTGTTCATGGGCACGATGATCTGGCTCGCGCGCAGGTGCGGCGGCGCGTCGGGCTCGGTGACGGCCATGACGATGGCGAAGCTCGCGCCGTCGGCGGAGCTGGTGAACCACTTGTGCCCGTCGATGACCCACTCGCCGCCCTCGAGGCGCGCGCGCGTGCCGAGCCAGGTGGGATTGCTGCCCGCGTGCTCGGGCTCGGTCATGGAGAAGCAGGAGCGGATCTCGCCGCGGATGAGCGGCTCCATGAAGCGCTTCTTCTGATCGTCTGAGCCGAAGAGGTGCAGCAATTCCATGTTGCCGCTGTCGGGCGCCTGGCAGTTGAAGGCGAAGTGGCCGAGGCCGCTGCGACCGAGCTCTTCGGAGAGGGCCGCGTGCTCGAGGAAGGTCAGGCCGGCGCCGCCCAAGTCCTTGCTGGCCTGCGGCGAGAGGAGGCCGGCCTCGCGGACGAGCTTGCGGACTTCGTACAGCTTGGGTTCGACCTTGGCCCAGCCCTGCGCGGCGAGCGGCTCGAGCGGGATGACGTGCGTGTCGATGATCTGGCGCGCGCGGGCCTTGAGCTCGACGACGCGGGGGGAGACGGAGAAGTCCATGGGGCCTCGGTGGGAAGGAGCGCACCGTAGCAGGAGGGGGCGACAGGCAGAAGGTGCGAGGGTCAGGGGCCGGCGGGCGCGTCGAAGGAGCGGTCCAGGTGCAGGTCACCCAGGTCGTTCTCGCCCACGCGCAGGGTCTGCGTCGCTCGCGCGATCAAGTCCTTGAAGCGCACCGCGCACACCTCGGGCACGGCCGCGAGGCGCCCGTGAAACCGTCCGTCCGCGCCGGTCTGGAACGAGCCGTAGGCCTTGACCGGGGCTGGCGCGTCGTCGTTGTCGTCCTCGATGGGGCCGCACTCGACGAGGAGCCCGGCGGCGGGGCGGCCATCGGGCAGGAGCACGCGTCCGCTGACGGACGGCAGCGTCTTGACCGTGAAGTCGAGCGCGCTGGTCTCACCGGGCTCAGCCATCACCTCGCCCGTCTGGTCTCCGCCGGGCTCCGTGAAGAGAGTCACCACCACGCGCCCCGCGGGGATGTCGTTGAGCTCGTAGTGATCGCCTGTGATGTGGAAGGCGAGCTCGTCGAGGCCGCGCACGTACGTCTCGGTCGCCAGCCTCAGCTCGAACCCCGAGATCGGCTGGTCGCCGTGCACGGTGCCGACGATCCGCGCCGCTGGGCGCAGCGTGAGCGTGAGGTCCGACTGATCCGGAGGCAGGGTCGCCGAGGCCGTGCGGCCCATGCGCCGGGCGCGCAGGACCATCGGCTCGCGCGCTTGCAGGTTGGTGAAGAGGAACTGGCCTTGCTCGTCGGTCACCGCCTCACGCATCCGCTGGCCTCTCGGCGCGACGGCGATCACGGTGGCGCCCCCGGCAGGCGCGCCGTCAGGCTCCAGCACGCGCCCGGAGACCTGCCCCTCCGTGAGCGTGATGTCCAGATCGAGCGTCGTGCGCGCGCCCGGCTCGAGCGTGATCTGGACGGGCTGGCTCGAGCCGCCTGGCGACCCGCTGGGGAGCTGCGCGATGGCGATGTAGGGGCCTGGCTCGAGCCGCACGGAGTACCGTCCGTCCGGGCCCACCTCTGCGGAGGCGACGGAGCGCAGCGAGACGCCCGTGGTCCGCGAGAGCACGAGGACGGTGGCGCGACGATCCGCGGCCAGCGAGGGGATGTGGACCAAGCCGCTGAGCGACGCTGGCTCGCGAACCTGCAGGTCGATGCGGCAGGGGGAATCGGCCTCGCATCGGCCCAGGCCAGTCGCGCCGAGATCGAGATCGGGATCGTCCACGGCCACGATGGTCTGGCCACAGCGAATGCCCGCGATGCGATAGCTCCCGTCGGCGTCGGACAAGGCGCTCGTCGAATCGGCGATGCCCGCGGCGCTGCTCAGCGGCTGGCCTGCGCGCACCAGCACCCCTGCAAGGCCGCGGTCGTGCCCGTCGGTGACCTTGCCCTCCACGGTGCAGCCGTCGCCGAGGTCGAAGGTGAGCTTCACCGTCTGGCCCGCGGCCACCACCACGCCGCGCCGGAGCTCCCGCACGTGCCCCGGGCGCTGCACCACCACGTCGTAGTCCATCGGCGCGAGGCCCGCAAAGCGCGCGCGCCCCTGCGCGTCGGACCGCTGCTCGCCCAGCACACCCGAGAGCATGAAGCCCGAGAGCTCCACCTCGGCGCCTTCGATGGGCCGGTGGTCGCCCGCCTGCTGCACCACGCACTCGAGGACGCCCGCGGCCCCCAGCACCAGCGCGGGCGCGCGCACCGTGGCCCCGCTCTTGGACGACACCGGCGACGTGAGGTGTGCCGCCTGCGCCTCACGCTGCGCGCTGAGCATCCACGCGCCCGGCTCGACCTCCAGGGAGTAGCTCCCCGTGGCCGTGGTCTCCGCCGTGCGCGGCTCGCGGTTGCGCAGCGCCGTGACCAGCGCGCCCGCGACCGGCTTGCCTTCGGCGTCCTGCACGAAGCCCTCGATGAACGCCGCCGCGCGCAGTTGGATCTCGAGCGGGCCGCGGCGCGGAAGCGGCTCGCTGTCCAGGCGCGTGGTGCCCATGCCCGGCGCCTCCGCGAACACGCGCACGAGGCCCAGTCCGAGGTGCGCCCCCTGGAAGTTGCCCTGCGCGTCCGACACCAGCGTGACGTCCTCCTCCTCGGGCCCCGTGAGCTGCGCGGCGCCCATCTTCACCTCGGCCACGAGGCGCACCCGCGCGAGCGGGACGGGGTCGCGGCCGGACAGCGTGCGCCCAACGAGCTGCGCGCCCGCGTCGAGGGTCAGCTCGAGCCTGGTGACC
Organism: Deltaproteobacteria bacterium; assembly: GCA_018266095.1. GTDB lineage: Bacteria > Myxococcota > Myxococcia > Myxococcales > 40CM-4-68-19 > CAIWCD01. The sequence continues at coordinate 6,242 of JAFEBC010000003.1, read as the reverse complement.
TGCTCTCGCGACAGGCGCTCCACCTGCACCCGCGACGGGGCCAGCCCTTCCGCGCGCGCCACCACCAGGAACGCGCCCTCGCCCACCGCCAGCACCGCGCGCCCATCCGGGCCTGTGTCCGCCTGGTCCTCGCGCGTCCAGGGCAGCCGCTGCGCGCCGCTGATGGGCCCGCGCTTGTAGACGATGATCTGCGCGCGCGCCGGCGAGGCCGAGCGCGTCTGCACGATGAAGTTCCCGGCGCGCGGCCCTCGGGCAGCAGCAGCCTGCTGCGGCGCGAGCCGACTCTCGCTGTCCGCGCCCTGCGGCTCCACCTGCGCGACCACTCGCGGGGCCTCGGCCGGCGTCACCGGCGGACGCGGCCGCACGAGCCACCACGCGAGGCTCAGCCCGACGAGCGCGAGCACCACCGGCCAGACCCGCGCGTTCCCCCGACGCATCTTCACAGTCTAGCGCTGCCTCTTCGACAGCGTCACGCCGCCCGCAGCACAAGCGCCCGCAGGCCGTTCCCGTTACCCTGCCGCGCCATGAGCCTCCTGCACGACCCGATCGACCTGCGCTGTGACGACGGCACCACCCTCTCCGCGCGCTTCACCACCGCCTCCAGTACGCCCCGCGGCGCCGTCCTCATCGTGCCCGCCATGGGCGTCCCGCAGGTGTTCTACGCGCCCCTCGTGACCTGGCTCTCCAGCGAGGGCTTCCACGCGCTGACCTTCGACTACCGCGGCATGGGCGCGTCCCTGCGCGGGAGCCTGCGCGACGTCGACGCCGACATCTTCACCTGGGCGCGCCAGGACACGAGCGCGGCCCTGCGCGAGCTCACCGCGCGCGCGGCCGGCCTGCCCATCACCTGGCTCGGGCACAGCCTGGGCGGGCAGATCATCCCGTTCGTGAGCGGACGCGAGGGCGTGAGGCAGCTCATCACCGTCGCGGCCGGCAGCGGCTATTGGCGTCAGAACGCGCCGCCCTTGAAGCGCCGCGTGTGGCTCTTCTGGTTCGGCGCGGTGCCGCTGCTCACGCCCCTCTTCGGCTACTTCCCGGGCCGCCGGCTGGGCATGGTCGGCGACCTCCCGCGCGGCGTGGTGATGCAGTGGCGGCGCTGGTGCATGAACCGCGAGTACTCGGTGGGCGTCGAGGGCGCCGAGGTGCGCGCGCTGTACGCGGGCGTGACCACGCCGATGACGAGCCTGTCGTTCACGGACGACGAGCTGATGTCCGAGGAGAACATCCGCTCGCTGCACGGGTTCTATGCGGGCGCGAACGTGAAGCTCGAGCGCATCGCGCCGCGCGAGGTGGGCCTGAAGCGCATCGGGCACTTCGGGTTCTTCCGGCGGGACATGCGCGAGTCGCTGTGGACGACGCGCCTGCGGCCGCTGCTCGCGGAGTGACGCCCCCTACACCAGAGTCACCAGCTCCGGCCGCTCCGCGAGGTGCGGCACCTCATTGAAGCTCGACCACGTCGCGCGGTCGCCCGAGAACAGCACCTCCGAGATCGACGAGTTCCGCGTGCGCATCATCAAGTCGATCGTGCGCTCCGGCGTCAGCCCCAGATGCTGCCGCGCCGACACCGCCACCACGCCCGCCGAGGTCGCGCAGACGATCCGCGCGCCCTTCCCCGCGCCCAGCCGCGCCCGCTCCAGGGCCACGCGCACGCGCAGCTCGAAGTCCGCGAAGCGCTCCACGCCCTCCACGTGCACGCGATCCGCCGCCCACGCGCGCATCACGTGCGTGCCCAGCGAGAGGAACATGCGGCTCTTCTGCGCCGGGTCCTCGAGCGCCTCGAAGGCGTCCAGCATCGGGCACAGCTCGGGCACCTGCTCGCGCAAGAGCTGCGGCGAGGCCATGATGCCGTCGATGCGCAGCTCGTCGAGGTCGTCGTCCTCCGAGATCGCGCGCGGCGTGTGCCCCGCCTTCTGCAGCGCATCGAAGACGATCCGCGCCGTCCCCCGCTGACGCCGCCGCGGGCCGTGAACCAGGCGATCGATGACGATCCCCTGCCGTCCCCACAGCTCGCCCAAGAGCTGCGCCTGCTGCTCACCGAGCGTCGAGAGCTGGTCGTAGTCCTGCGCGTGCGCCGAGGCCTGTCCGTGCCGCAGGAGCCAGAGCGTCGCCATCAGTGACCCGCGCCTGCCGCGCCCGTGGCCGCGAGCTCGTCGCGCTTCCCTTCGCGCACTTGCAGGCGCCACACGAGCGCGAGGCCCGTCGCCGAGATGGCCGCGAGGCCGATGAGCGTGGTGAACACCGCCTCCCAGCCGTAGCGCTTGCTGACCTCGCTCACGAGGAAGCCCTGCGCGATCGCGCCCACCGAGCCGCAGCCGTTGATGATGCCGGCCACCGTGGCTGCAGCGTGCGCGCCGCCCAGGTCCTGCGCGGCCACTCCTGAGATCAGCGCGTCCGGCCCGAAGAGGCAGAAGCCCACGAACGCGAGCGCGATCACGTTGACCACGAGGCCCGTCGCCGAGAACCTCGTGTACAGCGCCAGGGCCACCACGAGCCCGATGGTGGCCACCGTCGCCACCGCGCCGCGCCGCTTGGGGAACCACTTGTCCGAGATGGCCCCGATGGCGATGGCGCCCACGATGCCGCCGAGCTGCAGCGCCGTGCTCATGTACGCGGCCGTGTCGCCTTTGTAGCCGAGCGCGCGCTCCAGGTAGTACGGCTGCCAGAAGTCGATGCAGTAGCGGATGAGCTTCATGCCGAAGTACGAGAGCCCGAGGAGCCACACCATCGGATTGCGCAGCACCGCGGCCCGCGCGGCCTTGACGGTCTCGGGATCGGCCGGCGGCGGCACGACGACATCCTTCGCGTCACCGCCCGCTTGCTCCTGCTCCAGGCGGTGCAGCTCCAGCTCCTCGCTCGGGTTCGGCTTGTCGCGCAGGAGCTGCAAGATGACCATGCCCACCGCGCCCACCACGATCGACGGCACGATGAACGCCGCGCGCCAGCCGTAGGCCACCATCAGCTTGGCCGCGAGCGCCGTCGCCACCAGCGGGCCGACCTGAAAGCACGTGCTCCACAGGCCCATCACGCGGCCGCGCTCCTTGGGCCCGTACCAGGCCGACATCGCCTTGATGGTGCCGGGCCAGCCTGTGGCCTCGAAGAAGCCGTCGAGGCCCAAGAAGAGCGCGAAGAACTGCAGCGTGCTCGAGCTGCCGAACGCCGCGCAGAACGCCGCCGACGCGAGCATGCCGAAGCCCACCAATCTGCGCGCGCCCAAGCGATCGCCGAGCCAGCCGCCGACGAACTGCCCGAGCGCGTAGACGGCGAGGTGGACGGTGTCCAGGAGCGCCAGGCCCGAGATGGAGATGCCCAAGTCGCGCGAGATGGCGGACTTCGCCACCGGCAGGTTCTTGCGCACGAAGTAGTAGGTGGCGTAGCTCGTCCACGTGAGCCCGAAGACCTTGAGCCTCGCGCGGCGGAAGGCTGCCTTGGCGTCGGTGGGTGCGCTCACGCCGGCGACGATACTCCGAAAGGTGCGCCCGCGTGCGTGACGGATGCGCGACGCGCTCTGGGAGGCGGCGGGCCTACAGCAGATTGGTCGCGAGCCGCGTGAGCCAGTACACGAGCGCCGCCATGAGGGCCGACATGGGGATGGTCAGGATCCACGCCCAGATGATGCGCCCGGCCACCCCCCAGCGCACCGCGCGCGCGCCGCGGGTCGCGCCCACGCCCACGATGGCGCCGGTGATGGTGTGCGTGGTGGACACGGGGATGCCGAACCTCGCCGACATGAGCAGGGTCAGCGCGCCGCCGCTCTCGGCGCAGAAGCCGCCGATGGGCTGCAGCTTGGTGAGGTTGTGCCCCATGGTGCGCACGATGCGCCAGCCGCCCACGAGCGTTCCCAGGCCGATGGCGGCGTGACACATCAGCACCACCCAGAAGGGCACGGAGAAGGCGCGCTCCTTCCAGATGGTCCCGTAGAGCACGACCGCGATGATGCCCATGACCTTCTGCGCGTCGTTGGTGCCGTGACCGAACGAGTAGAACCCCGCCGACACGAGCTGGAGGCGCCGGAACCAGCGGTCGACGCGCGTGGGCGTCTGCTTGCGCACCACCCAGGCGGTGAGCACTGTGAGCGCGGACCCGAGCAACATGCCCAGCGCGGGCGCCACCACGATGAAGATGGCGATCTTGGCGATGCCGCTGCCGACGAGCCCGTGCGCGCCTACGGACGGGAGCGCCGCGCCGATGAGTCCGCCGGTGAGCGCGTGCGAGCTGCTCGAGGGCAGGCCGAGCCACCAGGTGATGAGGTTCCAGACGATGGCGCCGATGAGCGCCGCGAAGATGACCGTGAGCGTGATGGTGGGCCCGAGCGCGCGCAGCTGGTCGAACTCGATGACGCCCTTCCCCATCGTGTTGGCGACCTTGAGCTCGCCGCCGAACGCCGCCACGAAGTTGAAGAAGGCCGCCCACGCGACCGCGATCCCGGGCGAGAGCACGCGCGTCGAGACGATGGTGGCGATGGAGTTCGCCGCGTCGTGGAAGCCGTTGATGAAGTCGAAGACGAGCGCCACCGCCACGAGGCCGATGACGGCGATGAGCAGGGTCACGCGTGCTCCAGGACCACGCCTTCGATGACGTTGGCGACGTCTTCGCAGCGGTCCACGCTCGTCTCGATGAGATCGTAGATCTCCTTCCACTGCATGACCAGGATCGGGTCGCCGCCCGCACGCGCTTCCTTGAACAGCCGCGCCAGCGACGCACGGTTCACCGCGTCGGCCTCGTTCTCGAGCTGCTTGATGGCCCGGCACGCGGCGAGCAGCTCGTGCGGCTCCTTGATCGACCGCAGCCCGCGCACGGCCTCCTGCACCTTCTCGGCGGCGCGGAAGAGGATCTGCGCCAGCTCGCGCGCGCCCGGCGGGATGCTCGCGATCTCATACAGGTGCAGCTTGTCGGCGGCCGCGTCGGCGAGGTCCAGGATGTCGTCGATGCGCGAGAGCAGCGTGTGGATCTCGGCGCGGTCGAAGGGCGTGATGAACTGCTTGTGCAGGCGCTCGAAGCTCTTCTGCGCCAGGCGGTCGCCGCGGTGCTCGGCCTCCTTCACCGCCTTCACCTTGGTCTCCACGTCGGTGTAGTCCTCGAGCAGCACGCGAAGCTGCCGCACTCCGTCGACGGTCGCCTCGGCCTGGGCGTCGAAGTCGTCGAAGAATTCGTCGGACCGCGGCATCAGCTTCTCGAGCATCGAACGCTCCCGTGGTTGGCTGACAGGCGGCGCCGATCTATCACAACTGCCGCGCGGCGCTCGACGCGCGGGCGATCTTGGTGCAACCCTGCGCGGACGCTTGCGATTCAGGGCGATGACGGAGGGCCGCACGGGCCGATGTCAGACCCCCTCTGTAGGGTGCGCGTTGCCATGAGTGATCCCAACACGTCAGCCGCGCAGCTCTCCCTGGGTGGCCTCGCCGCCGCTCCCACGCCCCGCGAGGGGCACGATCCGCACCCGTACGAGGCCGCCAGCCCGCACGCGCGCGAGCACGAGCCCCAGCGGACTCCCGCGCCGTTGCCCAAGAAGCCCGAGCGCCCCACGCAGGCCATCGAGGCCGTGCTGCGCGGCGAGTCGCGCGTGGTGGTGTGCGACGCCTTCGAGCTCCTGAGCCAGCTCCCGGATGCGTCCGTGGACCTGGTGATCACCGACCCGCCGTACCAGTCGCTCGAGCTGCACCGCGCCCGCGGCACCACCACGCGGCTCACCACCGACTGGTTCGCCACGGTGCCCGACGAGCGCCTGCCCGAGCTGCTCCGCCAGGTGGCGCGCGTGCTCAAGGACGATCGCCACTTCTATCTGTTCTGCGACGAGGTCACGGCCGACGTCATCAAGCACCAGCAGGGCATCGGCGCGGCGCGGCTGTCGAACGGCGCGCGCAAGTGCGAGAGCGGGCTCGTGTACTGGAAGGAGCTCATCTGGGCCAAGACCACGCTGGACGGCCAGAAGATCCGCGGGGGCACCGGCTACCACTACCGGGCCGCGTGCGAGCGCGTCCTGTTCTTCGAGAAGGGCAAGCGGGCCCTTCAAGACCTGGGCATCCCCGACGTGCTGATGGCCCCGCGCGCGCAGGTGAAGGGGCCCGCGGTGAAGCCAGGCGCCATCATGCGCACGCTCATCCAGCAGAGCAGCTCGGCGGGTGAATTGGTCATCGATCCCTTCTGCGGCACGGGCGTCGTGGGCGTGCAGGCGCGGGCCGAGGGGCGCCGGTTCCTCTTGGGCGACCTCGACCTGGCCTACCTCGATCCCTCGCTCGCGGACG
>JAFEBC010000039.1 GCA_018266095.1 Deltaproteobacteria bacterium | reverse complement strand
GCGTCGGCGGCACGTAGGTGACGATCGCGGCCACGAGCAGGAAGCCCGCGATGAACCAGGGGCGCTTGGGCGCGGCAGTGGGGCCAGCGTCGTCGGGCAGATCGCGCGCGCGCTTGGCGGCGATGGCGAAGGTGACCGGCACGATCCAGAGCGCGCGGGCGAGCTTGGCGGCGGTGGCCACCTCGAGGGCGCGGGTGCCGTACGTCGTGGCCGCGCCGACCACCGAGCTCGTGTCGTGGATGGCGAGCGCGCTCCACAAGCCGAACGCGTCCTCGCTCATGTGCAGCGCGTGGCCGATGCTCGGGAAGATCACGAGCGCGATGGCGTTGAGGAGGAAGACTGACACCAGCGCCACCGAGACGTCCTCGTCCTTGGCGCGGATGGCGGGCGCGACCGCCGCGATGGCGCTGCCGCCGCAGATGGCGGTGCCCACGCTCACGAGCAGCGAGGTGTCCTTGGCGACGCCGATGCGCTTGCCGATGAACCAACCGAGGAAGAGCGCGGCCCCGATGCCGATCGCTGTGTAGCCGAGCCCGTGCAGGCCGACCTTGCCCACGACGAAGAGGTTCATGCCCGCGCCGAGGCCCACGACCGACCAGGTGAGCGCGCGCTTCTGCAGCGCGGACACCTTCGCGGGCCAGGGATTGCCGAGGGTGAGCGCCACGGCGATGCCGCCGACGAGCGCCATGGCGGAGGTGGCCCACGGGCCGAGCATGGCCAGCGCGAGCAGCGGGACCGCGAGCTTCGCGATCGTGTCCTTGAGCGCGCTGGAGGTGCCGGGAGGGGCGGGAGCGGGACTTGCGTTCGAACTCATGCGCGGTGGGCCGGGGGCTGAAAGGGGCCTTCGTCGGCGCCGGGCGACTGCACCTTGCCCTGGCGCCAGAGGATCTGTTCGCAGCGCGCGAGCAGCTCGTCGAAGCCTGCGCGCGTGAGCGCCGACACGGCGACGCCGTTGCGATCGTGCGCGAGCGCGGACGCATCGGGCGCGCGATCGGCCTTGTTGAACACGATGAGCCGCGGCGTCTTCTCCACGTCGAGCGTGCTCAAGATGCGCTCGACGGCCTCGGCCTGCTGCTCGTGGCGCGTGTCGCTGGCGTCGACCACGTGCAGCAGCAGGTCGGCCTCTTCCAGCTCTTCGAGCGTGGCGCGGAACGCGTTCACCAGATCCTTCGGCAGGTCGCGGATGAAGCCCACGGTGTCGGTGATGACGACCTCGCGGTCGCGCGGGAAGCGCAGGCGGCGGCTCGTGGGATCGAGCGTGGCGAAGAGCTTGTCCTCGGCGAGCACGGTCGAGTTGGTGAGCGCGTTCAAGAGCGTGCTCTTGCCCGCGTTGGTGTAGCCGACGATCGACACCACGGGCACGCCGGTCTTGCCGCGCGCGCGCCGCCGCGTCTGGCGATCGGTGCTCAAGCGCTCGATGCGCTGCTCCAGATTCGTGATGCGATCGCGCACGCGCCGGCGATCGATCTCCAGCTTGGTCTCGCCCGGGCCGCGGCCGCCGATGCCGCCCGCGAGGCGCGAGAGCGAATCGTCCTGGCCCACGAGCCGCGGGAGCCGGTACTTGAGCTGCGCCAGCTCCACCTGCAGCTTGCCGTCCGCGCTCTGCGCCCGCCGCGCGAAGATGTCCAGGATGAGCTGCGTGCGATCGAGGATCTTGAGCGCCGTGGCGTCCGCGATGTGCCGCGCCTGCGACGGCTGCAAGTTGCGATCGAACACGAGCAGGTCCGCGTCCAGCGCCATCGAGCGCAGGAGGATGTCCTGCAGCTTGCCCTCGCCGACGAGCGTGCGCGGGTCGATCTCCTTGCGCGCCTGCATCACCACATCGAGGATCTCGACGCCCGCGGTGCGGCACAGCTCGCGCAGCTCGGTCATCGAATCGTCGGCGGGACCACGCGGGCCGGTGAACGCGCTCACCAAGATCGCGCGGCCTTCGGTGCCCACGGCGCGGCCTGGCGCGGCGTGCGACATCTCCTGCTCGAGCGCGACGAGCGCCTCGCCGATGTCGTGCTCGAGCGCGCTCGTGCCGTCGTCGAACGTCTCCACGCGGTGCAGCTCGCCCTTGGGATTGAAGGGCAAGAGCGTGCCCAGGTGCACACGCCCCGGCAGGCCATCGCTGCGCGTGATGATCGCGGCCACCGCGTCCAGGCGCAGCAGCACCAGGTCGGTGAGATCGTCGCGATCGAGCGGCTCGTCCTTCAGGTGCGTGTGCACGAGCCGCAGGCCGCGCAGACGCGATTGGCCCGCGCGCGCGCGGCCGATGTCGGGCAGGAAGATCTGCCGCGCGTCGCCGCAGAAGACGTGCTCGATCTCGCCGCGCCGGTTGATGAGCACGCCGAGCTGGCGCCCGAGCTCGCGGGACAACTCGCTCAGGTGACGCGCCAACTCGGCCGACACCAGCTCGCGCGGATGCACCCGGCGCCGATAGCTCGCGAGGAGCCGCTTGGTGTGGCTCGCCTTGAGTCCCTCGGTGTTGCCGGTCAGCTCTTGGTGCGTGGACACGGCGGCGATGATACAGCAGCGGCGGATGGACCACGCTCGTTCCTTGCTTTCGAAGACCCGGCGGCCCGTGATCAAGATCGGCTCGGCCGTGCTCGCTGGAGCCGCGCCTGCCGCGGGGAAGTCTGGCCCGCGCCTCGACCGCGCCCGCTTTGGCGCGCTCTGTGACGATGTGGCGGCGCTGTGCACCTCCAAGCGCGGGCACAAGCTGTCGCCGACCGTGGTGTCGAGCGGCGCCGTCGCGCTGGGCGTGGAGCGGCTCGGGCTGCCCGGCAAGCCCAAGGAGATGGCGCTCAAGCAAGCCGCGGCCGCCGTGGGCCAGAGCCGCCTCATGCGCCTCTGGGACGACCACTTCGACGAGCGCGGCGTGACCTGCGCGCAGGTGCTGCTCACGCACGCCGACATCGCGCACCGCGGGCGTTATCTGAATGCGCGGCGCGCGCTCGGGGAATTGCTCGAGCGCGACGTGGTGCCGGTGATCAACGAGAACGACACGGTGTCCGTCGAGGAGATCAAGTTCGGCGACAACGACGCGCTCGCGGCGATGGTCGTCGATCTGGTCGAGGCCGACCTCCTGGTGATTATGACCGACGCGGGCGGCGTGTACACGGCCGACCCGCGCAAGCACCCGGACGCCACGCGGCTCTCCGTGATCGAGAAGGTCACGGCCTCCGTCGAGGCGCTGGCGCAAGAGGGCGGCAGCGGCATGGGCACGGGCGGAAT
>JAFEBC010000399.1 GCA_018266095.1 Deltaproteobacteria bacterium | reverse complement strand
GGTCCTGGCGCGCAAACGGCTCGGCGGTGAGTAGGAGGGGACGCATGCGAGGACTGAATCGATCGGGCGCCGTGGCGATCTCGAGCGCGCTCCTGGCGGCGTGCGCAGCCGTGATCGCGAGCGCGTCGGCGTGCGGCGGCTCGACGGACAACACGGGCAACGACGCGGGCTCGGGGAACGACGCGGGCGGCACGGACGCGGGCGCCGACGCGGGCGTGCAGCAGGACGCGGGCACTGGGCCGGCAGACGGCGGCGCGGGCGCGTGCATCGGCGGGCCCTTCCTCGACGGGCTGGGCAAGACCAAGCTGCTCGTGGGCGGCACGTACACCGACGACACCGCCGCCAAGGCGCCGTTCGACGTGCGCTACCTCTATCTCGCCGGCGGCATGCAGGACGGCACGGGCCCCTGCAACGACTGCCGCGACGCGACCTGCACCAGCCACGGCGCGCTCTGCGACAACGCGCACGGCTGCGGCTGGTGGGGCTGCTGGCAGTACGACCACGACGCGCCCGGCACCTGGATCACGAGCTTCGCGAACACGTCGAACACGGCGCACCACATCCCGATGATCACGTACTACGAGATCCTCCAGGCGAGCGGCGTCAACGAAGGGACCGACGAGGTCACGAACGCAGCCAACAACACGGCCTTCATGACCCGCTTCTTCAACGACGTGCGCTTCCTCGTGCAGAAGCTCGGCAGCGGGAACGCGCTGGTGCAGTACGAGCCCGATTTCTGGGGCTACGCCATGCACGTGAACCAGGACCCGGACCAGATCCCGGCGAAGGTAGCCGCGGCGAACGCGACGGATTGCGGCTCGCTGCCCAACACGATCTCGGGCATGGGCCAGTGTCTCGTGAAGATGACGCATCAATATGCGCCGCGCGCGAAGGTGGCGCTGCACGCGTCGGCGTGGGCCACGGGCGTGGACGTGACGGGAAACAACAGCGCGTCGCTCGATGTGGCGGCGGAGGCCACGAAGCTCGGCAACTTCATGAAGAAGATCGGCGGCAACGACCTCGACTTCATCACCGTGGACGCGAGCGATCGCGACGCGGGCTTCTACCAGCAGCAGGGCCGCAACACCTGGTGGGACGAGACGAACGCGACCTTGCCGAACTTCCACCAGGCGTTCGCGTGGACGAAGGGCGTGGCGGAGACGGCGGGCAAGCCGATCGTGTTCTGGCAGGTGCCCCTGGGGAACGCGGCGCAGAACAACACCAAGAATCACTACAAGGACAACCGCGTGGACTACTTCTTCGCGCACACGAGCGAGCTGACGGCGGCGCACGTGGCGGGCATGCTCTTCGGCGCGGGCGAGGGCCAGCAGACGACGGCGGAGACGGACGGGAACAACTTCATCTCCAAGTCGCAGGCGTACTTCAACGGAGCCGGCGCGCCGATGTGCCCGCAGTAGGCGTCGGGCCATCAGACCCTAGTCGCTGAACTCGACCACCACGGGCGCGTGGTCCGAGGCGCCCTGCCCCTTGCGCTCATCGCGGATGACCTCGGCCTTGAGCGACCGCTCGGCCAGCACCGGCGTCGCGTACACGTGGTCGATGCGCAGGCCCTGGTCCTTGTTGAACGCGCCCGCGCGGTAGTCCCACCACGAGTACACGTTGCCCTCGACGTGCTTTCTGAACGTATCCACGAGCCCGAAGTCCTGCACGTGCAGGAGCGCCTTGCGCACGTCCGGGTGGTACAGCACGCTCGACTCCCACTTCTCGGGCGCGTGCACATCCCGGGCCTCGGGCGCCACGTTGAAGTCGCCGCAGAGGGCGAACGGCTCGTCCCTGCGCACGTTCGCGTCCAGCCACGCGCGCAGCCGCCGCATCCACTTGAGCTTGTAGTCCCACTTGTCGCTGCCCAGCGCCCCGCCGTTGACGAAGTACGCGCTCGCCACCCGCACGCCGCGCACCTTGGCGACGATGAACCGCGCCTGCTCGCCCTCGGGATCGCCGCCGTCGTTGAACCCGCGTGTGACGTCTTGCGGGTCCTCCTTCGCGAGGATGGCGACGCCGTTGTACGTCTTCTGCCCCCAGAGCACCGCGCGATAGCCGCACGACTGCACCAGCATCTGCGGGAACTCGTGCTCCTGGCACTTGAGCTCCTGGAGGCAGAGCACGTCGGGCGCGTGCGTCTTCAAGAAGGCCGCGAGCCGCTCTTCGCGGGCGCGGATGGAGTTCACGTTCCAGGTCACGATGCGCATGGCGGCGCGCAATCTAACCGATGGGTCTGACATTGCCGCGCGAGATCGAACGCATCGCGCGCGATCGTTCGCCGCAGATCCGCTGTCGGCGCTAGTTCACGCGGCGATACACGCCCACCACCACGCCGATGATCTGCGTCTCGCGGAACTCGTCGCGGTGCACGTAGATCGGCTTGAGGCGCGGGTTCGACGGCTGGAAGCGGATGCGCTCGCCCTCGGGGTAGTAGCGCTTGACCGTGGCCTCCTCCTCGATGAGCGCCACCACGATCTCGCCCGACTGCGCCTGGAGCTGCTTCTTCACGAAGATGTAGTCGCCGTCCAGGATGCCGTCGCCGATCATGGAGTCGCCCGACACCTT
>JAFEBC010000398.1 GCA_018266095.1 Deltaproteobacteria bacterium | reverse complement strand
GGCCATCTGCGGCGCGAGCGGCGCCCTGGTGCTGGCCGACGCAACGCACTGGCCACCCACCTTCGGCGCGCCCAGCAACACCTTCGGCATCTTCGGCCAGGTGGCCTTCTCGGCCGACGCCACGCGCCTCGTGCTCACCGACGTCTCGCGCGCGCCGGGCCGCATCAACACCTACGAGCTCACCGGCGGCACCGCCGCGCCGCGCCCGCTCAACAGCGTCATCGCCTCGGGGGGCGACGTGCCCATCGATCCCATCACCGCGCCCAACGGCACCTTCTACGTGGGCGGCACCGGCGGCTGGTATGTCCTCTCGGCCCAGACGGGCGCAGTCACCGCGCACCCGCTGGTCAGCGCGCAGTTCACCGCGCCGCACCTGCAGGCCGTGGCCGTCGATGGCGCGCCGGACACGCTCGCGGTGGTCATGCTCTCGCGCTCGTCGGACACCCGGATCTCCGTCGACCCCTACAGCATCCAGCAGCAGGGCGCCGACCTGGGCCACGGCGCCGACGACGTGGTGACCAGCGCGGACGGGACCGACACCTTCTGGCTCACCGGCGGGACCCTCACGCGCAACCGCGACGCGCAGGCCACGTTCACGCTCGCGCCCGGCAGCTTCACCGGAAAGCCCAAGCTCTCCCTCGCGCCGGGCGGCGGCGCGGTGTTCCTGCGCTACCAGACGGCCGCGAACCCGGACCGCGAGAAGGTGGTCGTCCTCGGCGCGCAGGGCAACTGGACCTCGGCGCCCGCGCCGCTCGAGCTGGGCCTGCCGCAGAAGCTCGTGGGCGTGGCGAGCGACGGCCAGCAGCGCGTGGCCTTGCTGGGCGCGGCCGGCGGACAGGTCTACGATCTCACGGCCGCCCTGGGCTCGCGCACCGCCGTGACCATCGGCGACCCGCTGACGCCGCGCTTCCCGCAGGCGACCTACCTGGGCATGGCGAGCGACGGGACCAAGCTGACCGCGCTGTATCGCCTCGTGTCGACCTCGTCGGACTACCGGCAGACCTCGTGGGCGCTCGACGACGCGACCCTCCTGTCCGATTGGGCCCTGCCCCCGAGCGCCGAGCCGCTCGACAACACGGGCCTGTTCGACTCGGTGGTGGCCGCGCCGGGCGGGCGGCGGATCTATTGGCTCACGGGCGCGCCAGAGCAGCGGCGCTTGCTGACCCTGGTGCTGGATCCGGCGACGGGCCAGGTGATCGGCGAGGAGAACGCCATCAGCGTGCCCGGGGGCGCGAGGGACCTGTTGGTGTACCCGGACGGCGAGTCGCTGCTGGTGCTGGACGCGGAGCAGGACACGCTGCTGTTGTATCGGTGAGCCGCGCCGCTACTGCAGGTGCAGCGCGCCCCCGAGCGCCTCATCGAACGCGCCCGGGTCCGTGTAGATGAGCATCGCGTCGCCCAACTCCGCGAAGCGCCGCACGAAGTCCGCGGTCATCTGCACGTAGCGCGAGCCGGTCAGCATGTGGATGCGCACGAGGTCGTCGCGGTGCGTGCGCAGCCAGCGCGCCCAGAGGTTGCTCACGTCGATGGACGCACCCTTGGTCTTGCGCGCGTCGATGAAGAGCGAGAACGGGCCTTGCGCGAGCTGGCGCTCGAGCTCGCGGAAGGGCGCGTCGCCGAGCTCGCCGACGTCGCTGCCGGTGATGCGGACCACGACCACGCTCGGGGCGCGGCGGTCGATGGTCATGCTGGTGCTGATGCCGGAGAGCTCGAGGGGCTGATCGCTGCTCATGCCTCACTGTACCGCCGCGCCCCGTCTCGGAGAATCCCGTGGCGGCGCGCCCCCGGCTGGTGCACTGTCGCGCCATGCTCCTGCTCGCACTGCTCCTCGCGGCCCCCGCCACGCCTACAACCGGCGTCGAGCTCACCTACCAAGGCGCCCTCTACAACGGCGCGCAGGCCACGCCGCTGACCATGACCATGACCGCCGACAGCACGCACCTGCGCGTGGACTTTGGCGACCCTTCGTTCTTCGTGGTCGCCGACACCGCCAAGCGCGAGGTCGCCACGTTCGTGCCCGGCAAGGACCTCTGCTTCCGCATCCCCGACGCGGAGTTCGCAGACGTGCAGATCGCCGCCATCCGCAAGTACCAGCGCGAGGTCATGAACAACAATCAGCTCAACGCCGCGCAGCGGGCCGGGCTGATGGATGGCAGCGAGGCGTCGATCAAGCAGATCAAGGCCGCCAAGCCGAACCGCAAGCAGCTCTTCACCTGGAAGCAGCACACGAAGCTGCAGGACTTCGAGTGCGAGCTCTACGCCGTGACCGAAGCGGGCGTCGACGTGGGGCAGGCGTGCCTGATGGTGAAGGGCAAGCCGCCCGCGAAGTTCGAGCTGTCAGTCGTCGAGGGCGATTGGTGGCGCGGCATCGACACGCTGCGCGCGGCGGAGCGGCTGCCGGTGCTGTTCTCGCGGAAGAAGGATGGCGAGCTGCTCAGCCGGGTGACGCTGCGGGCGCGCAAGGAGAAGGCGGTGGAGCCGGGGACGTTCTTGAGTGAGAAGGTGTGCAAGCCGTGGCGGGAAGTGATTGGGGGGCAGTAGGACTGAAGTGGGGCAGCCCGCTT
>JAFEBC010000397.1 GCA_018266095.1 Deltaproteobacteria bacterium | reverse complement strand
GGGGTATCTGCCGCCGCAGGCGATGAGCTTCCTCCTGGCCGCGCAGGTGATGGCGCGGCGCATGCCGTCGGCGGAGCGGCGTCGCGTGGCGGGGTTTCTCGAGGCGAACCAGGCGGGCTGGTTCAAGGACGCGTGCGATCGCCTCGCGGACGTCGACCTGCCGCTCGTGTTGGGTTTGCCCCAGGACTTGCCGCCGCCGCGCGCGCTGCCTGTGGTCGAGGCGCACGCGGTGCGTCCGTCGCTGAGCGTCGTGCCGCCCGTGGCGGAGGTCCATCCGCTCGAACAGCGGCGGCCCGGCTTTCGCGTGGTGGCGAACGACGCCGTGGCCGGCGCGGCGCGGTGGAGCATGCTCGGGCTGATCGCGGGCGTGATCTCGATCGGGCTCTGGCCGCAGGTCGGCCCGGGCGCGGCCTTCCTCGGCGGCGGGCTCACGGGCGCGGTGTTCGGCTTCGTGCGCGGGCGCAGGCGAAGCAAGCTCTCGTGCGCGGACTGCGAGCGCGTCCTCGAGGAGGGGCAGACGTTCTGTCCCGGCTGCGGCGTCCAGTTCGTGCGCGATCTGGAGAACCGCGATCAGCGCCTCGACGCTCGGGAGGCGCTCGAGCGGAAGGAGCGCGCTTCGCTGGCGCATGTGGTCACCGCGCGGGATGACGCCGACATGCCTTGAGGGTTACCTTGCGGCATGTTCACCGGCCTCATCGAAGACCTCGGCACCATCGTCTCGTTCACGCCCATCGCAGCGGGCGGCGCGCGCGTGTCGATCCTCACGACCTTCCCCGACGCCGACCTCTTCCTCGGGGCCAGCGTGGCCGTCGACGGCGCTTGCCTGACCGTGGTCGAGAAGTCTGCGCACGGTGACAAGTTCCGCTTCGCGGCCGACGCGTCGGTGGAGACGATGGCGCGCACCACGCTGGGCGACCGCAAGGCGGGCGACCGCGTGAACCTCGAGCGGCCGATGGCGCTGGGCGAGCGGCTTGGCGGCCACCTCGTGCTCGGACACGTCGACGGCGTGGGCGAGATCGTTTCCAAAGTACACCAAGGCGAGGGCGTGCGCGTGGTGCTGAAGGTGCCGCGGGCGCTCTTGCCGCTGGTGGTGGAGAAGGGCTCGATCGCGCTCGACGGGATCTCGTTGACCGTGAACGAGCTCGTGGGGGACGACGCGATCGCGCTGTTCCTCATCCCGGAGTCGCTGCGGCAGACGACGTGGGGCAGCAAGGCTGTGGGCGCCCGCGTGAACGTCGAGGCGGACATCCTCGGCAAGCACGTCGCGCGCTTGCTGCAGGCGCGCCTCGGGGCGCAGCCGGAGAGGGCCGGCGTGGATCTCGCGCTGCTCACACGCGCAGGATTCGTCTGAGCCACCTGCCGCCCACGCTCGCTCAAAACCAGCTATACACACCCCGCACAACGCCGCCGCCGGCGGACGGGAAGGCACCGATGGGACGCATCTTCGAGACCCGCAAGCACACCATGATGGCCCGCTGGAATCGCATGGCGAAGGCCTTCACGCGCATCAGCAAGGAGATCGCCATCGCGGTGAAGTCCGGCGGTCCGAGCGCGGACACGAACCCGGCCCTGCGCCGCGCCATCCAGAACGCGCGCGCCAACAACATGCCCAAGGACAAGGTCGAGGCGGCCATCAAGCGCGCCAGCGGCCAGGACCAGAAGGCGTACGAAGTGGTGATGTACGAGGGCTACGCGCCGCACGGCGTGGCTGTGATGGTCGAGACGGCCACCGACAACGTCACGCGCACCGTCGCCAACGTGCGCATGCACTTCAAGGAATCGGGCGGCAACATGGGCAACACCGGCTCGGTCGCGTTCCAATTCCAGCGCGTCGGCACCTTCAAACTCGACCCGGCGGGCCTCGACGCGGACGCGCTCGAGCTCGAGCTCATCGACGCGGGCCTGACCGACATGGGCGAGGGCACGGGAGAGAAGGGCGAGAAGCAGCTCATCGTGCGCTGCGCGTTCGCCGACTTCGGGCAGATGCAGCACGCCATTGAATCCCGCAAGATCACGCCGATTTCCGCTGAGTCCGAGTACATCGCGCAGACGCCGGTCGACCTGCCCGCCGACCAGGCGAAGGAAGTGCTCGAGATGGTTGACGCGCTGGAGCAGGACGAGGACGTCCAGCGCGTCTTCCACGCGCTCGCGTAGCGGCGGCGGCTACTTGCGGGCCTTCGCGGCCGGCATCACCAGCTTGGGGATCTCGGCGACGGTGTCGGCGGGCGGCGGGGGCGGGGGCGGCGGCACGATCACCCGCGGCGCCACGCTGCCGTGAGCTCGCTTCGGCACCCGCATCATCAGCGGAACCGTCTTGAAATCAGGGTGTTGCACCGCGAGGCGCGCCTCCTCGATGAGGTCCTCGACGCTCAGTTCGATGACCTCCATCTCCTCGCCGGAAATCGTCTGAGACCTGTCCTGGCCCGCCTGCTCCGACCTCTCCTGGCTCGCCTGCTCCTCGCCGAGGCGCGCGCCCAGCGGACGCAGCTCGAACGTCGTGTCGCGGGGGCCTTCCGGGTCGGGGATCTCGAGGTCGCAGTCGAACTGCATGGGCCGTCTCTCCTGTGGGACCGCTCGGCGCGGTGTGTTGCTTTCCAGGACGAGCGAAACGGCACAAATTCCCTCCGCGCATCGGGTGTCGAATTTCCGCTCCCCGCCACCCCCTCCACACCCCTCTTGACGAGTGCCCACAAGCCGTGGTCTGCGCAGCCTCCCATGATGACGATGCAGGACAGTGATGCTGCGGTGGAGCGGGTCGAGCGCGCCCTGAACGAGATGCGCGCGGGCCGGATGGTGATCCTGGTCGACGACGCCGATCGCGAGAACGAAGGCGACCTGGTCCTTGCTGCCGAGAAGGTCACCCCCGAAGCCATCAACTTCATGGCCAAGCACGCGCGCGGCCTCATCTGCCTGTCGATGACCGAGGAGCAGGTCAAGCGCCTCGGCCTCTCGATGATGGTGCAGGACAACGAGAGCACGTACTCGACCGCGTTCACCGTGAGCATCGAGGCGGCGCGCGGCGTGACCACGGGCATCAGCGCCGCCGATCGCGCCGTGACCATCAAGGCGGCCATCGATCCCAAGGCCAAGCCCGAGGACGTGGTGCGGCCGGGCCACGTGTTCCCGCTGCGCGCGCGCAAGGGCGGCGTGCTGGTGCGCACGGGGCAGACGGAGGGCTCGCTGGATCTCGCGCGGCTCGCAGGCCTGAACCCGAGCGGCGTCATCTGCGAGGTCATGAACGACGACGGCACCATGGCGCGCCTGCCCGACCTCGAGAAGTTCGGCGCCGAGCACGGCCTCATGATCTTGTCCGTCGCGGACATCATCGAGTACCGCATCAAGCGCGAGCGCCTCGTGCGGCGGGCGGCCGAGGCGCCGGTGCCGACGACCTACGGCGGCGAGATGCGCGCCATCGCCTACGAGAACGACGTGGACGCCACGCAGCACGTGGCGCTCGTGAAGGGCACCTGGGAGGCCGACGAGCCTGTGCTGGTGCGCGTGCACTCGAAGTGCCTGACCGGCGACGTGTTCGGCAGCGAGCGCTGCGATTGCGGGCCGCAGCTCCACCGCGCGCTGGAGATGATCAACGAGGCAGGCAAGGGCGTGCTCGTGTACCTCGACCAGGAGGGCCGCGGCATCGGGCTCGCCAACAAGCTCAAGGCCTACAACCTCCAGGACCAGGGCGCCGACACGGTCGAGGCGAACCTCAAGCTGGGCTTCAAGGCCGACCTGCGCGAGTACGGCATCGGGGCGCAAATCCTCAGAGACGTGGGCGTGCGCAAGATGCGCCTGATGACCAACAATCCCAAGAAGATCGTGGGTTTGAATGCGTATGGCCTCGAGGTCGTGGACCGCGTCGCCATCGAGCTGCCGGCCAGCGAGCGCAACGCGGACTACCTGCGCGTGAAGCGCGACAAGATGGGGCACCTGCTCGAGCTCAAGCCGGTCAAGAAGTAGAGCGGCCAAGAACTCTCACTCGCTGCGAACATTCGCTACACTCGGGATCCGAT
>JAFEBC010000396.1 GCA_018266095.1 Deltaproteobacteria bacterium | reverse complement strand
GGCGGCGGCGTGCGCAAGAGCTTCGTCGGCGCGTCACCGCCGTCGATCGCGCGCAGCACCTCGGGGCACACCGGATCCCACCACAGCTCCACGGCCTCGTTCCCGGGCGCGCGAAACGGCGCCGAGGGAAAATTCACGCACAGATCCGGCAGCGCGTAGAGCCCCTGCTGCGCGTGCACCCTGCAGCCGCCCTCGCCCTCGACAAAGCGGCAGTGCGAGTCATCGCCCTCGGTGCCCAGGCGCAGCGCGTGCAGCACCGCCTCCTTCGAGTCGCCGATCTCCGCGGGCTTGCCGTCCTTCGTGTCGACCAGCATCTCCAGGCCCTGCGCCAGCTCGCTGCGATCCGGCTCGGGCAGCCGCTCGTGCAGGCGGATGAAGTCGTCGAGCGTGAGCCGGATCTGCCAGCCGCGGCAGCAGCAGCCCTTCTGGTTGCACGCGTACGACAGCATCGCCTCCGGCTGCACCACCTCGGGCGGCGCCGGCAGCGACACGCGATACGACATCACCGGCAGCGGATGCTTGCCGTCGCTCACTCACTTCCCCTTGCGTGCGGTGGCGCGCTGGGCCTCGCGCTCCATGTCGTCGAACGCGGCCTTCGCGTGCTCCTTGGTGAGCTCCGCGCCCGTCAGCACCTTGCCCGGCTTGGTGCTCGAGGTGAACCCGCGCGGCTTGGGCGCCGCGGCCACCGGCACCACCTGCGACACCGTCACGCGCTTGGCCTCCGGCGGCGGCGGCGGAATGGTCGCGAGCTGCGGCTCCTTGGCCGGCGTGTCCTTGGGCGGCACCGTCTCCTGCGCGGGCGGCGCGGGCTGCGCCTTGGCGACGGCCGTCGCGGGCGGCAATGCAGAGTGCACCTCGGGCGCCTCGGCGATCTTCTCGTTCGCCGCGCCGATCCACGCGCGCACCACGTGGCTCTTGATGGCGAAGTTCACACCGGTGATCGCGAGCCCATCCGCCGCGCGCCGCGCGATCGACGTGTTGATGCCGATGAGATGTCCATTCCCGTCGAGCAGCGGCCCGCCCGAGTTGCCGCGGTTCACGCTCGTCTCCATCTGGTACACGTCCTTGCCCTTCACGCCGTCGAAGTCCGCCCACTCGCCGCCGATGCGCCCGGTGGTGAGCGACCAGCGCGCGCCGTTCTCGGGATGCCCGATCGCCGCCGTGGCCTCGCCGACGCCCACGTTCGAATCATCGGACAGCTCGATCACCGGCAGCGTCGCGGGCGCGTCCACCATGCGCAAGAGCGCGAGGTCCAGCTCCGGCGAGAACGCGAGCCACTGCGCCACGAAGCCCTTCTGCAGATCGTCCGCGTTGTGGCCGGTGACCTTGTCGGGCTTCATGAACACGAACAGCTTCTCGAACGGCTTCTGCGTGTCGTGGTTCAGGATCACGTGCGCGTTCGTGACCACGAGGCCATCGCCGCGGATGATCGAGCCGGAGCCCACCGAGCCGACCTTGCCTTCCTCGCCGTAGATGAGGACGACGGCCGGCGCGGTCTGCGCGTAGAGCTTCTTGTAGTCGATCTCGTCGGCGCGGGCGGACAGCGCGGGGGCGAGGAGCAGCGCGAGCACGATCAGGCGGGACATGGGATGTGGCCTCCGAAGAGTGCGTGAAGTCTATCAGATGAGGACCCGCGCGCCGGGGCCGAGGCCACGCGAATCGCGACGCAGGTTTCTCTTGTGGCCTCCTGGCCTTGCCCGCTCTCGAAATCAATGTGACAACCCGCACGTGGCCCGATCGCGCGAGCACCTGAGCGGAGTCCTCTTCGCCTCTGCCGCGGCGCTGCTGTGGTCGACGGGGGGCCTCTTCATCAAGCTCGCGCCGCTCCCGGGGCTCGGCGTCGCCGGCGTCCGCAGCCTGATCACGGCGCTCTTCTTCCTCGCGGTGTTCCGGCCCAAGCTGCGCGAGGCGCGCTGGACCACCGCGCTCGCGTACGCGGGGATGATCCTCACCTTCGTCACCGCCACCAAGCTCACCACCGCGGCCAACGCGATCTTCCTCCAGTACACCGGCCCCGCGTACGTGCTGCTCTTCTCGCCGTGGGTGCTGGGCGAGAAGCTCGAGCGCATCGACATCGTCTGCGTGCTGCTCTCGATCGCGGGCATGTCGCTGCTCCTCGTCGACAAGGTGGAGGCGGGCGCGGCGCTCGGCAACCTGCTCGGCGTGGCCTCGGGCCTCTTCTTCGGGCTCTCGGTCTTGTTCCTGCGGCGCGATGCGCTGCGTGGCGGGTCCGGATCGCTCCCGTCGTCGACGATGGGCAATCTGCTGGCGGCGCTCGTGGGCGTGCCCTTCGCGCTCGGGCCGCTCCGGAATGTATGGGCTCCCATGGATGTGGCGAGCGCCAAGGCCATCGGCGGCCTGTTGTGGCTGGGCGTGGTGCAGATGGGCGTCGCGTACGTCTTCTTTGACCGGGCGCTGCGCCGCGTGAAGGCCGCCGAGGCGAGCCTCTTGTGCATGCTGGAGCCCATCTTCAGCCCGCTGTGGGTCGTGCTCGGCACGGGCGAGCGGCCGTCGACGTGGGCGCTCATCGGCGGCGCGGTGGTGCTCTGCGCGGTGGTGCTGCGCACGGCGTGGCCGGCGAAGCTTGACAAGACAACCATTGCGAAGACAACTGATCCGGAGACGGCCGCGTGAGCGCACCTGCCGCAGCGATGGTGGAGCCGAAGGCCCTCGAGGTCACGCTCGACGACGGCAAGCGACGGAGCGCTGCGCTCGCGTACGCACCGGCCGGCGCCACGCGCGGCGTGGTGGTCATCCACGAGATCTTCGGCGCGCGCTATCCCGAGATCGATCGCGTCTGCGCGAACTTCGCGTCCAAGGGCTACGCCGTGTGCGCGCCCGATCTCTTCGCCGGCTGCGTGCAGCCCGTCTGCCTGGTCAAGTCGCTGCAGGCCGTGATGACGGGCAAGGGTCCGCAGCTCGACACCATCTTCGCCGCGCGCGACTGGATCACCGCGAACGCGAAGGTGGACAAGGCGCACATCGGCATCATCGGCTTCTGCCTCGGCGGCGGCTTCGCGCTCGCGGCGGGCCCGGGCTTCGGCGCGGTCTCCACCAACTACGGCGACATCCCGCCCGCGAAGGTGCTCGAGCAGAGCCCGCCCGTCATCGGCTGCTACGGCGGCCGCGATCTGATCATGGGCAGGAACGGCAAGAAGCTCGACGCGCGCCTGCCCAAGAGCGTGCTGCGCGAGATCCACGACTTCCCCTCGGTG
>JAFEBC010000395.1 GCA_018266095.1 Deltaproteobacteria bacterium | reverse complement strand
CAGCTTCGTCAGCCAGGCGCCCGCCGCCAGCGCCACCTCGGTCCCGCGCACCAGCACGGTCGCCCTCGTCTTCGGCCGCGCGCTCGATCCGGCCAGCGTCACCGTCGGCAGCGCCGCGCAGTGCACGGGCTCGATCCAGCTCGCCACCTCGTCCACCTTCACGGACGGCACCTGCGTCGGCGTCACCAAGGCCGTCTCCGCGGGCGACACCACGGTCACGCTCACGCCCGCGCAGGCGCTCGCCGGCGGCACGGGCTACTGGGTGCGCACCACCACCGCGCTCCACGACGTCGACGGCCTGCCGCTGCCCACGCAGTACGTGAGCCCGCACGCGTTCACCACCGCGGCCGCGCTCGCCGTAGCCTCCTTCGCGCCCGCGGGCACCTCCGTGCCGCGCAACACCCAGGTCAGCGTCACCTTCACCGCGCCCCCCTCGGCCAGCACGGTCAGCACCAACACCAGCGGCACCGCCTGCAGCGGCTCGTTCCAGCTCTCCAAAGACGCCTTCGCCACCTGCGTCACCATGAAGGCCGCGCCCGGCGCGTCCAACGGCGGCCTCACCTTCAGCATGTCGCCCGCGGCCGATCTCGACGGCTCCACTGCGTACACGCTGCGCGTCACCACCGACGTCCAGGACGGCGACGGCCTCGCGCTCTCTGCGGCGGCCACCAGCACGCCCTTCGCCACCAGCACCACCGTGGACAGCACGCCGCCCGGCGAGATCACCGGCCTCGTCACCACCACCACGCTGCGCAGCGCCGCGTTCTCCTGGACCAACCCCGGCGACTCCGATCTGCACGGCGTGCGCGTGTACCGGCGCCCCCACGGCAGCG
The DNA here is from genome assembly GCA_018266095.1 of Deltaproteobacteria bacterium. Classification (GTDB taxonomy): domain Bacteria; phylum Myxococcota; class Myxococcia; order Myxococcales; family 40CM-4-68-19; genus CAIWCD01. The sequence continues at coordinate 7,758 of JAFEBC010000395.1, read as the reverse complement.
GCGCGTTCACCCTGCTCGCCACCATCGGCACCGACAGCGGCGGCCACAGCGCCACCGACGACGGCCTGCCCGGCCTCACCTCGTTCGACTACAAGTTCACCACCGTGGACCTGGCCGGCAACGAGAGCAGCGGCCTCATCGCCACCGCCGTGTTCACCGGGTTCACCGGCTCCGGCGCGGACTTCAACGACGCCCAGCGCGTGAGCATGGGCGCGGCCACCGGCGACGCGCCCAAGCTGGCCATCGGCTGGAACGCGGACTCGCTCTACCTCGGCATCTCCGACTCGACGGGCGCCGGGAGCGCGCTGGGCGCCACCGATACGCTCTGGATCGCCATCGACACCGATCCGGACACGGACACGAACGGCGAGGTGCGCACGCCCACCGTGGGCGTCAACGACATCCTCTGGCCGTTCAAGGCCGACCTCGTGTTCAAGCTCGTGCCCAACCAGCTCGAGACGCACGTGGACATGCACGACGCCTCGACCAGCACGTTCTCGCTCGCCAGCGGCGCCATCGGCTTCGACGGCGCCGTGGACGAGGTGGCCATCCCCAGGAGCCTCCTCGACAGCGCGACCCGCGTGCGCATCGCGGTGGCCGCCGTGAACGACACGAACGGCTACGTCTTCGCCGACGCGCCCGCCGGCCGCGGCACCGACACCTTCGCCTTCTTCGCCAGCCTCACCTCGGGCCTCGACACAGGCACCAAGCTCTTTGACGCCACCGCCGGCCTCGCCGGTCCCGCGAACCTCACCACCTTCGACGCCCCCGCGCTCATCACGCTCGCCGTCGATCGCGGCCAGGCCTCCGACGGCGCGGTGTTCGTACAAGGCGACCAGCACCCGCTCTCGTTCACCGACGGCGTCTCCATCCACACGCTCACGCGCGCCGGCACCAGCACCGTCTACTCGGGCCGCTTCAACTTCGGCGGCGCGCTGGGCGAGCTCCTCTTCAAGTTCCGCGAATCGGCCAACGGCAGCACCAACACCGAGCCGCTCTTCTCCGCCATCGGCGTCGACCGCGTCTTCGAGCTCGAGGGCGGCGGCCAGGTCGCGCCCACAGTCGCCTGGGGCCAAAGCTACAGCGCCTCGCACCCGTTCGACATCGCCTTCATCCTCTGCAGCGGCGGCACGCCCACGCAGCTCCGCGGCAACGTCAGCGAGCTCGGCAACTTCAGCACCAGCAACGCCACCTTCGTCGCCACCAGCGCCTGCGCCGACGCCTCCAACGGCTGGGTCACAGACGTGAACTTCGCCGCGCCCAACGGCACCGGGCACGACTTCACCGCCACGCCCCTGCAGTTCAAGGCGTACTACTCCGACGACACCTTCGAGGGCGGCTCCGACCACGCGATGAACGACGACATCCTGAACCGGCGCGTGATCACCTGGCACGCCGGCGACGGGAGCACGTTCTGACGTCCGCTCATCGTCATTGACCCCTCGCGCTCACTCGGCTACTGGAGGCGGTCTTGCCTTCGAGGGAGCCCATGGCCGAGACGACGCCCGCTGCGACGCACAAGCCCTACATCGCCGACGAGCAGAACGTCGCCGAGTTCACCCCCAAGGCCGTCATCATCGGGGCCGTGTTCGGCATCATCTTCGGCGCCAGCACGGTCTACCTCGCGCTCAAGGCCGGCCTGACCGTCTCCGCGTCGATCCCCATCGCGGTGCTCTCGATTTCACTGCTCAAGAAGCTGGGCGGCTCCACCATCCTCGAGAACAACCTGGTGCAGACCATCGGCTCGGCCGGCGAGTCGATCGCGGCCGGCGTGGTGTTCACGCTCCCCGGCTTCCTCTTCCTGGCGATGGACCCCGCCACCAAGCTCTCCATCGGCGCGCCCTACTTCTCGTACTGGACCATCTTCACGCTCGCGCTCCTCGGCGGTGCGATGGGCGTGCTGATGATGGTGCCGCTGCGGCGCGCACTCATCGTCAACGAGCACGGCAACCTCCCGTACCCCGAGGGCGCGGCCTGCGCGCAGGTGCTCATCGCCGGCGAGCAGGGCGGCGACATGGCCAAGACCGCCTACCAGGGCCTGGGCTTCGCGTTCGCCTACGCCATCGGCCAGAAGATCTTCCGCTTCATCGCCGAGTCGCCCTCCTATGTGACCAGCGCCGCCAGCAAGGTGTTCCCGGCCGCCACGCTCAACGCGGACATCACGCCCGAATACATGGGCGTCGGATACATCATCGGACCGCGCATCGCGGGCGTTCTCGTCGCGGGCGGCGTGCTCGCGTGGCTCGGCCTGATTCCCCTCCTGGCCTCGCTCGTGCCGCCGCTCACCATCGCCACGCAGCTCGCCAAGCTGGGCTACCTCGCCAACGTCAACGCCCCGGGCGCCTTCGGCTGGGATCCAGCCACGCAGACCTTCGGCGCGCTCACCGTCGCCATCTACCGCGCGTACGTGCGCCAGATCGGCGCGGGCGCCGTGGCCGCGGGCGGCTTCATCACGCTCATCAAGACCATGCCCACCATCGTCGCGGCCTTCCAGGGCTCGCTCAGGTCGCTGCGCGAGGGCAAGGGCGGCGCCTCGACCACGGTGAAGCGCACCGAGCGCGACGTGTCGATCTCCATCGTCATCGGCGGCTGCCTCGGCCTCGTCGGCATCATGGCGGCGCTGCCGTTCCTGCCGGGCACGTTCGTGGGCCGCCTGTTCTTGGGCGTGCTCATCATCATCTTCGGCTTCTTCTTCGTCACCGTGGCCTCGCGCATCGTCGGCCTCATCGGCACGAGCTCGAACCCGGTGTCGGGCATGACCATCGCCACCCTGATGGCCACCTGCCTGCTCTTCGTGGGGATCGGCTGGACGGGCGATTTCTATCAGCCGATGGCGCTCTGCGTGGGCGGCATGGTGTGCATCGCGGCGGCCAACGCGGGCGCCACCTCGCAGGACTTGAAGACCGGCTTCCTCGTCGGCGCGACGCCGCGGCACCAGCAGGTCGGCCTGATGATCGGCGCAGTCGCCGCGGCGCTCGTCATCGGCGGCACGGTGCAATTGCTCGACCTGCCCACGCCCGAGGCGGCCGCGGCCGGCGTGCAGCACATGATCGGCTCGGACAAGTACCCGGCGCCGCAGGGCACGCTGATGGCCACGCTCATCAAGGGCCTCTTGGCGCACAACCTCGACTGGCAGTTCGTGCTCGTGGGCGTGTTCCTCGCCATCACCATCGAGCTGTGCGGCGTGTCGCCCCTCTCGTTCGCGGTCGGCGCGTACCTGCCGCTCTCCACCACGCTGCCCATCTGGGTCGGCGGCGCCATCAAGGGCTTCGTCGATCGCCGCGCGGGCAAGGCCTCGGGCGGACACGGCGACGACGATCTCGGGCCGGGCTCGCTCTTCTCCACGGGTCTCGTGGCCGGCGGCGCGCTCGCGGGCGTCTTGGTGGCCATCCTCTCGGTCAACGAGAAGGTCGCCAAGGTCCTCGCGCAGGTGTCGATGGAGGCCGGGCTCACCAAGATGCTAGGCGGCACGGGCTATGAGCTCTTGGGCGTGGGCTTCTTCGCGCTGATGGGCATCGTGCTCTACCGCGTGGCGCGGCGTCCGGCGGCCTGACCGTCAGCTCCTGACCGTCAGCGAACCTCTCAGCGGATCGTCACCGCGCTCGACTGTGACGACCACGCGCTCGGCCCCACGGCGTTGATCGCGCGCACGTGGAAGCGCGCGCTGCTGCCCGCGTTGAGCCCCGTGACCTGCACGCTCGTCGCCAGCGTCGAGGTGACGGCCGCGTAGGCCGCGCTGTCGATCGACTCCTCCAGCTCGAACGCGGTGATCGCGCTGCCGCCATCCGGCGCGGCCACCCAGGTGACCTGCGCGCTGCCGGTGCCCGCGGCGACCTGCGTGATCACCGGCGCCTGCGGCACCGTGGCCGGCGTGACGCTGCCGCTGGGCGTCGAGGTGGGCCCGGCGCCGAGCGCGTTCTTGGCGGTCACCGTGAACGTGTACGCGGTGCCGTTGGTGAGGAAGAACAACGACGCCGAGAGCTGATCGCCCGCGACCTGCGCGGACGCGCCCCCAGGCGTCGAACTGACGAAGTAGTTGCTGATGGCGAGGCCGCCGGTGCTGGTCGGCGCGGCCCAGCGGACTGTCGCCGTCGAGGGCGAGGCCGTCGCGGTCACGTTTTGCGGCGCGCCAGGCAAGGTCGGGAGCTGCACGGGCGCCGAGGGCGCGGACGGCACGCTGTTGCCCGCAGCGTTGGTGGCCACCACGGTGAACGTGTACTGCTCGGTGTTGGAGAGGCCGCCGAAGGTCACCAGCGTGTCGCCCGCGGTGGTGGTCGTGGCGCCGCCCGGCGAGGCCACCACGGTGAAGCCGGTCAGGAGCGTGCCGCCCTGGTCCGAGGGCAATTGCCAGATGACGATGATGTTCCCATCGAGCGTGGGCGTGGCCTCCACCGACTGCGGCGCGGAGGGCTTGTGCGGCGCGCGGCCGCTGTGCCAGCAGGAGCCGTCGACCACGCAGGTGTAGCCGCTGGGACAGGCGTTCCCCGCCGAGCACTTGAGGGCGCCGTCGGCGAGCTCGGGCGAATAGCAGGCCGGGAGCGCCGCACCCAAGAGCGCCACCAGCAATCCGACGGAGCCTGTGCGCAGCCGAAGCAAGTCGTCCCCTCCGCGCCCGAGCGCGCGCCATCGAGTCGGGGAAGAAGATTACAGTACGCCGCGGCACGCCGTCTTGGCCCTCAGCGCCAGGTCCCTCGGCCCACGGGCCGCGGCCAGGTGGGTCCCGTGGTCCATCGCCATGATCTTGCTCATGGTTTCCAGAAGGCCGGGCTCCCGCCTGGGCGCCACGGGATTCGGCGGGTCTGCAGCAGAGATCCAGGTACACTCGTCCCGCGTACCCATGACCGTGGAAGCCCACCTCGAGAGCGGCGCGTACCTCCTGGCCTCGGACGACGAGCGGGCCACGCTGCGCGCGCACGCGGACGCCTGCCCGGACTGCGCGCGGCTGGTCGAGGAGGAGGCCGAGCTCACCACCTTGCTCGCCCTCGCGGAGCCCCCGGTCTACGCGACCAACACCTGGGCGCGCCTCGAGCAGTCCACCGCCAGCGACCTCATGCGCTTCGTCGCGCGCTGCAGCGAGGTGTTCGACCTCTCGCTCGCCAAGGCCGCCGCGCTGCTCCGGCAGATCGCCGACCCGTCCGCCTGGATCCCCGCGCACGAGGGCATCGACATCCTCCACGTCGAGGGCGGCCCGCGCGTCGCCAACGCGCTCACCGGCATCGTGCGCTTCCAGCCCGGCGCGCCGTTCCCCGAGCACAAGCACCTGGGGCCCGAGATCGTCGTGGTGATGCAGGGCGAGATGCGCGTGGGCGACAAGTCCTTCTTCGCCGGCGACGAGCTGCCGATGGAGCCCGGCACGGTGCACCAGCCCATCGGCGGGCCGGAGGGCGCCCTCATCCTCTCGGTGTCGATGGACGGCTTCTCGCTCGGCGACGAGCTCATCGGCCCGGACGACCCCCGGGCGTAGGGTTTACTTTTACACCTACCGCCGCGCGCCGCCCTTCATGAGATGGGCCACCGCCTCGCCCAGGCCGTCGATCGACAGCCGGAACATGGGGAACACGCGCCCGATGAGCTCGGCCGTGCCCTGCCAGGACACTTTCGGCTCCGGGTTCAGCCACGCCGCGTGCGCGAAGTGCTGCGCCAGGTACACGAGCCACGCCGCGCCCGAGTGCGACGAGTCCTCGCCGCTCCAACGCCCGCCGGTCGAGTGCAGCTCCCACGGGTGCATCAGCGCGTCGCCGACGATGATGAGCCGCCAGGTGGGATCGCACTGGCGCATCAGGTCCACGACCGTGGGCCCGACGGTGAGTTGCGTCGAATCGTAGAGGCGGCCGTAGACGCAGTTGTGGAAGTAGAGCGTCTTCAACTCCTTGAAGTGCGTGGCCCGGCGCGCGGCCGAGAACAGGCGCTCGCAAGCCTCGGCGTACGGGTCCATCGAGCCGCCCACGTCGAGGAGCAGCAGCACTTTCAGATCGCTCCTCCGCGGCGCCCGCAGCTTCACCTCCAGCTCGCCCGCGTTGCGCGCGGTGGCGTCGATGGTGCCGCCCAAGTCCAGCTCGTCCTGCGCGCCCTCGCGGACGTACGCGCGCAGCCGCCGCAGCGCCACCTCGATCATGCGCGTGTCCAGCGTGACGTCCCCGCGCAGCTCACGGAAGCGCCGCTCCTCGGCCAGGTTCAAGGCCGAGCGCCCTCCCCGCTCGCCCTCGCCGATGCGCATGCCCTGCGGATTCTCGCCCGCGCGCCCGAACGGCGAGGTCCCGCCCGTGCCCACCCAGAAGTTCCCGCGGTCGTGCCGCTCGCGCTGCTCCTTGATCCGCTGCTTCAACCGCTCCTTCAGCTCGTCGAGATCGAGCGCCTGCAAGAGCTCGCGCTCCTCGTCGGTCAGCTCGCGCTTCTCCTTCGGCTGCGAAAGCCACTGCAGCATCTGCTCGGTGAGCTGCAGCGCCTCGTCGGGCACGCCGCGGAAGTGGTGCGCGAAGGCGCGGTCGAACGCGTCGAGATCCTGCTCGCGGTGCACGCACAGCGCCCGCGCCAGCTCGTAGAACCCGTCGAGCTTGCTCTGGTGCAGGTCGAGCGCCACGCCCTGCGCGAGGCTCATCGCCTCGGCCGGCCCGACTTTGACGCCCTTCTGCCGCAGCTCGTAGAGGAAGTCGATGAACATGATCGCCCGCCCGTGATGCTACGCCCGCACACGCCGCCCGCGCTGCATCGCCTCCGCGAACGCCAGGAGGTCCTGCTCGCGCTTGAGCAGCGCGCCCAGGAACGGCATCCCCGCCTCCAGCTCCACGCTGGCGATGCCCGCGCGCTTCAGGACCGCGATCCAGTCGATGAGCTCGCTCGTCGACGGCCGCTTGCGCAGTCCACCCGTGTCGCGCAGCGCGTAGAAGGCCTTGAGCGCCTGCTCGAGCAGCTTCCCCTCCAGCTCCGGGTGGTGCACGTGCACGATGCGCGACATCAGCTCGCGGTCGGGGAACTCGATGAAGTGGAACACGCAGCGGCGCAGGAACGCGTCCGGCAGCTCCTTCTCGGCGTTGCTCGTGATCAGCACCACCGGCCGCTCCTTGGCCACGATCTCGTCGCCCGTCTCCGTGACCACGAAGCGCATGCGATCAAGCTCGTGCAGGAGGTCGTTGGGGAACTCGAGGTCGGCCTTGTCCACCTCGTCGATGAGCAGCACCACGCGGTCGGTCGCGCTGAACGCCTGGCCCAGCGGCCCCATGCGGATGTAGCGGCGGATGTCCTTCACGTCGCCGTCGCCGAAGCGCGAGTCGTAGAGGCGCTGCACGGTGTCGTAGACGTAGAGGCCGTCCTGCGCGCGCGTGGTCGACTTCACCGGCCAGTGGATGAGCCGCGCGCCCAGGTCCTTGGCGATGGCCTCCGCGAGCTGCGTCTTGCCGGTGCCGGGCTCGCCGCGCACGAGGAGCGGCCGCTGCAGCGCCAGCGCGCAGTTCACGGCGGATTCGAGCGCGGGTGAGGTGAGGTACTGGTCGGTTCCCTTGAAGCGGCGGAAGGTCATGCGGCGAGCATAACAGGCGCCGACGCGCAGGCTCGTGCGCGACTCGTTGCCGCAGCGCCGCGCCGACCCTACGCCTGCGGTCCGGCGCCCTCGTCCATCAGGTGGCTCTCGCACTCGGCGCAGATGCTGTGCGTGAACTGCGCCTGCGAGCGCTCGGAGACGAACTTCTCCACCTGCACCCACCCTTCGCCGTCGCGGATCTTCTTGCACCAGCCGCAGATGGGCAACAGCCCGCGCAGCGT
>JAFEBC010000394.1 GCA_018266095.1 Deltaproteobacteria bacterium | reverse complement strand
GTTCGGCCCGGTGATCTACGCGCGCTGCCGCCCGCTCCTGCGGGACGAGGCCGCCGCCGAGGACGCCGTGCAAGAGGTGTTCATGCGCGTGCTCAAACATCTGGACGAGGCGCCCGACGACCGCGAGGCGATCCTGTGGATCCACCGCATCGCCACGAACCTCTGCCTGAACCAACTGCGCGACACGAAGAAGCACGCGCAGCCCGTGGGCGACGACCTCCCGGACCAGCCGGGCGAGCGCCCCAGCGGCCCCTTCGCCAACCGCGATCTCGCGCGGCGGCTCATCGAGGGCGCCCCCGAGAAGCTGCGCGCAGTGGCGTATCTGCACTTCGTCGACGGGCTCGACCAGGGCGAGGTGGCCCGCGTGCTCGACCTCTCGCGCCGCACGGTCGTCAGCCGCATCGGGGAGTTCCTCGAGCGCTCGCGCGCCTTCATCGCCAAGGACAAGCCGTGAGCGCCCACGTCACGCCGCTGCAGCTCGACGAGCTGGCCCTGGGCGTCCTGCCGCCGGAGCAGAAGGCCGCGCTGGAGGCGCACGTGGCCGGCTGCGCGCGCTGCAAGGCCGATCTCGCGGAGCACACGCAGGCCCGCGAGCACTTCAGCGCGGCCGTCTTGCCGAAGACGCTGGGCGCCGTGCGCGCGCGCGCGGAGGCCGAAGGGTTCGGCCGGCCCAAGGGTCTGTTCGGGCTCGTCTCGCTGCGCAAGTTCGGCTTCCTGCTCGCGCCCCTCGCGGCGGCGGCGGCGATCCTCCTCTTCCTCAAGCCGCAGTCCATCACCGAGCCCGACGTGCTGACCAAGGGCGGCGCCTCGGTGTCCGCGTTCGCGCGCCGCGGGGATCGCGTGTTCGCCGTGAGCCCGAGCGAGCACGTCCGTCCCGGCGACGCCGTCCGCCTGGTGTTGCAGCCCGGCCCGCAGACGTTCGCGCTGGTGCTCTCGGTGGACAGCCTGGGCCACGTCACGCAGTGGTTCCCGCAGGTCGGCCCCGCGAGCGCCCCCATCGCGCCGCGGCAGCGCCTGGAGCTGCCGGGCTCGATCGTGCTCGACGCCACCCCTGGCACCGAGCACGTGTTCGCGCTCCTCTCCGGCGCCGCCCTCGACGCGCCCCTGATGACCTCCGCGCTCGAGCACGCCGACGCCAAGGCGCGCGCGGACACGCTGCACAGGCTCGCACCCGACGCCGAGCTCGTCGAGCTGCAGCTCGCCAAGGACACCCCATGAGCCCGCGCGCCATGCTGACGCTCCTGGTCTGCGCGCTCGCCTTCCCGGGCGCCGCACAGGCCAGCACGCGCCGCATCGCGCTGCTCTTGGGCTCGAATCAGGGCTCCGCCGTGCACCGCCCGCTGCGCTTCGCCGAGCAGGACGCGCAGAAGCTCGGCGAGGTGCTCACCGAGCTGGGCGACGTGGATCCGCGCGACCTCATGCTCCTGCGCGGCCCCTCGCTCGCCGCCGTGCGCGCAGCCTTCGCCGACGCCACGCGCCGCGTGTCCGACAGCAAGTCGCGCGGCGAGCGCACGGTGCTCATCGTCTTCTACTCGGGCCACTCCGACGGGATCGGCCTCGAGCTCGCGAGCGAACAGCTCGCCTTCTCCGAGTTGCGCCACCTGATGGACGGCACCTCCGCCGACGTCCGCCTCGGCATCGTCGACTCGTGCAAGAGCGGCGCGCTCCTCGCGGCCAAGGGCGGCACGCCGGGCGCGGCCTTCGAGCTGCGCCTGAGCTCCGACGAGACCTCCACCGGCACCGTGCTCCTCACCTCCAGCGCCGCCGACGAGCAGGCCCTCGAGTCGCGCGAGATCGGCGGGTCGTTCTTCACGCACCACCTCGTCAGCGGCCTGCGCGGCGCCGCCGACCAATCCGGCGACGGCCGCGTCACGCTCACCGAGGCCTACGAGTACGCCTTCGCGCGCACCGTGCGCGCCACCGCCGACACGCTCGCCGGCGCGCAGCACCCGAGCTTCGACTACCGCCTGAGCGGGCAGGGCGACCTCGTCCTCACCGAGCTGTCCACGCGCAGCGCCGGCCTCACGCTGCCCAAGGACGCCACCCGCGCGCTCGCCATCGACCCGCGCACCGACCGCGTCGTCGCCGAGCTGGTCACGGGCGGCTCACCCCGCGTGGCCCTCTCGCCCGGCAGCTACCTCGTGCGCCTGTGGCACGCCGCCGACGCGCGCGAGGGCAAGCTCGAGCTCACCGCCGGCCACGACGCGTCTCCCGACTGGGCCCAGCTCACCGCCGTCGAGGCGCACCGCGCCACCGGCAAGGGCGACGCGCTCTCCACCGAGCTCGAGCTCGACCCCCTCGACGCCCGGAACGCCATCACCTTCGACCCGCTCTTCCTCATCGCGCAGACCTTCAGCGTCAACTACCAGCGCGTGCTCGCGCCCTCCTGGGCCCTCACCGCCAAGGCGCGCGGCGGCGTGCTCCCCAAGACCTCGTGGATCTACCGCACGTTCCAGGGCGGCGGCCCCGGCGCGACCATCCTCGGCGCGTCGCTCGAGCTCAACTGGTTCCCGCAAGCGCAGGCGCCCGCCGGGTTCTTCCTCGGCTCGGGCGCCGACGTGTTCCGCATCGCGCAGGACGACACCGCCGCCGTGGTCATCCCCAACGTCGAGCTCGGCTACTCCTGGCTCTGGCGCACGGGCTTCACCCTCACCGCGCTCGGCGGCGTGCAGTACGCGTCCGTGTTCCACGGCACCGTCTTCGACGAGACGCAGCTCGGCTTCTTCCCGCGCCTCGCCCTGCACGTCGGCTACGCCTGGTAGCGCCGCGCCCCGAAGCGCCCGCGATCCCACCCGAATCTTTTTTTGCGCAGCCCGTCAGCCCGCCGGGTTGACCCCTCGAACCGCGGAGCTCCACCGGGCTCCCCCACTCGAGGTCCACACATGCGTTCGTGCTTCGCTCTCGTCCTCTCGCTTGCCCTCCTGCCCCTGACCGCCGTCCGCGCCGCCGCCGCGCAGGCGCCCGCCGCCTCCGAGCCCGTCGCCGCCGTGCTCGCCAACGACGGCGGCCTCGACGCCCAGACCGTCCGCGCCTTCCGCGTGAACTTCCGCCGCATCCTGCGCGCGCAGGGCCTCTCGGTGAGCGAGGACCCCCGCTTCGACCTCCCGCTCGACTCGAGTGAGCTCGCCGACGCGCTCCACGACGCACACCTCACCCGCGCCTACGTCCTGCACCTGGGCGGCCAGCTCGGGACCCGCCTGCCGCTCGAGATCGCCGAGGTCGACGCCGAGGGCCACGCCCTGTTCGACACCTCGCTCCACGCCCAGTCCCTCGACGACGCCGAGACCGTGATGCAGCGGCTCATCGAGGCCGCCCTCTCGCACAAGCCCGCCGAGGACAACGCCCGCTACGGCACGGTCGTGCGCGACGAGAACCGCCCCATCCTCAAGAAGTCCGGCGACATGAGCTTCGACATGGGCCTGCCCCTCGCCCTCGACGACGGCCACGCGTTCGGCGTGTCCTTGGGCCTGCGCTACGAGCTCACCCACTTCGCCTTCGGCCTGGGCCTCGACGTGCTGGGCGGCCGCGCCTACGCGCTCACCGCCGACGCGCGCTGGCTCCCGCTCGACGGCGAGTTCACCCCCTTCGTCGGCCTCGGCCT
>JAFEBC010000393.1 GCA_018266095.1 Deltaproteobacteria bacterium | reverse complement strand
GGCCGCCGCCGCCGCCGTTCGGGGGGGTGCCGGTGTAGGCCGCCGTGTTGCCCGGCGCTCCGCCGAACGCGCCGCAGCCCTCGAGCGTCACGCGATCGAGCGTGAGCGCGCCCGCAGCGAAGATGCACCCGCCGAGGCCCGCGCCGCCGCCGCCGGGAGCCGCGCCGTCGCCACCGCGGCCGCCGACCACATAGCCATCTCTGAGCGTGAGGTTGCGCAGGGTGAGCGCGCCGGCCGCGGGCGCGTCGTTCTGGCCGTCATCCTTCCCGGCGACGGTGAAGGGGCCCGCGACCACGAAGTACCGGAACGGCAGCCCGGAGGTGTGCGTGAGGACGGCGCCGTTGCCTTCGATGGTGATGGCCGAGGTGATGGCCGGCAGCGCGTTCGGGCCCATGAGGAAGCCGAGGTCCTCCCACTCGCAGCGGCCGCCTGAGTCGGCAGGCAAGCAAGGATCGTTCATGGCGTAGGTGCAGCCGGCCGCCAGGGAGAGCGTTCCGCCGCCCGCGACGTTGGCCTCGCGGATGGCGAGCGTGAGGTCGCCGGGATCACACGCGACCGCGCGCGGGCTGCCGGCGTGCGCCTGCCGCGGCCCGAAGACGGACCGGCTGCCGAGGAGGGCGAAGGGGGTGCACACCACGAGGACTGCGGCCACCACGACGTTGCGCATGGGCGCTCCCGGGCCGGGGAGCCCGTCTTTGGAATATGTGATGAACGCCGGGCCCGTCCAGAAGCCTGCCGGTCAGCCCCTTCGTGCGCTTGTCGCAGGCTCCCCATCGACGAGGCCTTCCGCGCGAACAAGATCGAGATCCCGTTCCCGCAGCGCGACGTGCACATCCGCAGCTAGGCCGACACGGGGATCACCAGCATCGAGCAGTTCAGCTCGGTGAACAGGCGCTCCGGGACGCTCCCGAGCGGCACTTGCGCGGCGCGGGCGCGGCCGCCGGTGCCGTGGCTGGCGACGATGACGAGGTCGGCCGGATCGTCCTTGGCCTTCTCGACCAGCGTGCGCGCGGCGCCAGAGCCGCCCACGTGGATCTCGACCTCGCCGTGGGGCTCGAGCGCGGCGGCCACGCGCGTCGCGTAGGCGCGCAGGGTCTCCTCCGTGGCGTCGCCCTCCGGCACCGACACCAGGATGGCCTTCGCGCCGCCCCGCATGAAGCGCGCGACGATGGGCAGCACCGTCTCCGCGTCGACCGAGCCGTCGAGGCCGACGATGACGCGCGCGAACTCGGGGTAGCGGTTGCCCGGCTCGGCGCCGCCGTGGACGATGAGCAGCGGCTGGGCGCACGTGCGCGCGAGGTCGCGTGCCGCCCCGAGGGTCCGCGCGACGACCAGGAGATCGAAGCCCTCGCGCCCGGCCAGCGGCGCGAGCTCGTCGAGGCCGAAGCGCAGGACGCCGCGTTCGGGGTGGAGGGCGTGCTCGAGCACGCCGCGGTAGGACTCTGCGCGCTTGTCGGGGGCGCCGATGATCGCGAGGCCCCACGGGATGGTGAAGGCGCGCGCCACGTGGGCGGCGCCCAGCGCGGCGGCTTCGCTGGCCTGCGTGCCGTCGAGGACGCCCAGGACTGCGCGGGGCCACGCGCTCGCGGCGACGGGCACGAACGACTTCTGATCGGAGATGAGGCGGCCCAGGCGCTCCTCGATCTGCGTGGGAGGCCCGAGCTTGCGGCGGTAGCGGGAGAAGACCGCGTAGCCGATCGGGACCAGCACGACATACGCCCACGCGCCGTCGAGGAAGCGCTCGATGAAGATGAGCGCGGCCGCGCCCGAGGTGACGAGAGCGGCGGCGCAGGTCCCGATCACGGCGAGCGCGGAGGCCGTCCCGTCCCTACGCCCGCGCACGAGCCGCTTGACCGAGGCCCAGCCCGTGAGCCCCAGGAGCACGAACACGCCTGCGGCGTAGAGCGCGAGGTAGGTCTCCTCGTGCGTACCGAACGCGAGGAAGCACGCGGACACGAGCAGGACCTGGAAGAGCACGGGCCGGTCCGCCACGTCGAACTGGTTGCGCTGCCCGAAGTCCGCGGGCACGTAGTGCCGGTGACGCAGGCCCAGCGCGAGGTTCTGCAGGCCTTGGGCGCTGGCCGCGGCCGCCGAGAGCAGCACCACGATCCCCACGAACGTCCCCGCGTAGGCGGCGGGGGCCGGGAGCACCTTGTCCATGGTCTGCGTGAACACGGAGACGTCGGTGCGCGACGGATCGGCCAGGTCGAGGATCGCGGGGCCGACGACCAGCATCGTGACGAGCGTGGTCACCATCACGAGGAGCAGGCTGCCGAAGGCCTTGCGCGCGCGCTCGGCGGGCGTGCCGTCGTACGCGGCGACCAGGTTGGCGAAGACCTCGATGCCGGTCATCAGGGCCAGCAGCCGGACATAGCCGCCGAAGGTGACGTGCAGGTTCGTGGAGGAGAAGGCCCTCAGCGAGAACGTCGGGAGGTGGAGCCCGCGCTGGGCGATGGTCGCGAGGACGAGCAGCCAGAGGAGCGCGAGCACGGCGGCCGTGGCCGGGCCGAAGACGCGGGCGGCGATGCGCGGGCCGCGGTTGACGACGAGGCCGACGAGGACGGTGAGGCCGACGGCGAGGCCCACGCGCGGCCAGTGTCCGAGCCCGCCCGCGCGGTCGGCGACGAAGGTCACCAGCGCCGCGAGGCTGACGAGGAAGGTCAGCGTGTACTCGATGGCGGTGATGGCCGCGTTGATCTTGACCGCCCAGCCGCCGAACTCCTCCTCGCACAGGCCGCTGCCGCCGCTGCCGTCCGGGACCCAGGCCATGACGTGGCGGTACATCAGGCTCACCACCGCCACCGTGGCGACCACCATCCAGATCGGCGTGCCGAACGCGACCGCGCCCGCCCCGCCCGCGACGAGCAAGCGCAGGAACGGGCCGAAGACATAGAGCGGCGAGCTGGCCGGATCACCGCCGCCGGCGAGGGCACCCTCGACCGCTCCCTTCAGCCGATGCGAGACGTGCGCCATGGCCTCAGCTCCCTCGGCGCCGGGCCTCCATCGTGGCGTGCGCGATGGAGGTCTCGTCCACGAATCCGATGATGCGCCCTTCGCGGTCGGTCGCGGGGAGCTCGCGGACACCCTGCGCGAGCATGGTCTCGAAGGCGGCGCGCAGGTCGTCGTCCGGGCGCAGCGCGATCGGCGGGCGCATCACGTCGGCGGCGTTGACCACGCCCTCGAGGTCGCGCTGCGCGCCCAGCGTCATGAGATCGACGAGCGTGATGACGCCGATGAGCCGCTCCGCCTGGAGCACGGGGAAGACCTCCTGGCGGTTCTTCTCCGAGAGGGCCTGCAGGAGCGTGGTGAGCCCGGTCGAGGGCGTGAAGGTCGTGTAGGGACGGTGGTCGAGGGGCACCTCGGAGAGCCTCACTCCCTGCAGCGATTCGGCCAGCGAATCGTGGCGCAGGTGCACGCCGTCCTGCTCGAGGAGCGCCTCGTAGATGGGCGTGGGCCGGAAGTGCCGGGCGATGCCGTAGGCCATCATGTTGGCGATCATCAACGGGAGGATGAGCGAGTACTCGCCGGTCATCTCCACCACGATGAGCACGGAGGTGATCGGCGCGCGGATGATCCCGGCGAAGACCGCGCCCATGCCCACGAGCGCGAAGGCGCCCATCGATTCCTCGGTGTGGTGGAACACCGCCATGTCCAGCGCGCCGATGGCGCCGCCCGCGGTGACGCCGATGAACAGGGACGGCGCGAAGATGCCGCCCGCGCCGCCAGACGAGTAGGAGAAGACGGTGGAGACGAGCTTGAACAGACAGAGCGGCACCAGGACCAGCACCGCGAGCTTGCCGGACAGCGCGGCGCCGAGGGTCTCGTAGCCGCCGCCGGTGACGCCCTGCGCGTGGAAGCCGATGCGGGCCACCACCGCGAGCGCGCCCGTGACCAGCCCGCCGACCGCGGGGTGCATCCAGGGCGGAAGGCGTCGGGTGTCCTTGAACCAGCGGCGCAGCGCGAGCAGGGAGTCGGTGAAGGCGAGCGAGAGCCCGGCCGCGATCAGGCCGAGCAGCGCGTAGAGCAGCAGCGAGGAGACGTGCTCGAGGCCGTACTCGCGCGGGACCGTGAACACGGGGTGCACGCCCAGCACGCTGCGCTCGACGATGGCGGCGATGGCGGCGGCGACCACCACGCCGGAGAGGACGGTCTGGTCGAGCGTGCCGACCACCTCTTCGATGGTGAAGGTGACGGCGGCGATGGGCGCGTTGAAGGCGGCGGCGATGCCTGCGGCGGCGCCCACGGGCAAGAGGCGGCGCAGGCTCTGGGGCGAGAGGCCCACGGCGCGGCCGATGCGGCTGGCGATGCCGGCGCAGATCTGCACGGTCGGGCCTTCGCGGCCGAGGGAGGCGCCGGTGCCGATCTGCAGCGCGGAGACGAAGAACTTGCCGACCGAGTCGCGCAGGCGCAGGCCGGCGCCGGGCGTGGCGTAGGCCACCTTGATCTGCGGGACGCCGCTGCCGCGCGCGTTGGGGACGAGGTACTGCAGCACCGCGCCCGAGATGAGGCCGCCCATGGTGGGCACGAGCAGCGTCCAGGGGATCCAGGCGTTGCCCGCGGCGGCCAGCGCGCGATCGATGGCGAGGCTCGACACGAGGTTGATGAGCAGGTGGAAGGCGACGGCTGCGAGGCCGCAGAGGCCGCCGATCACCAGGGTCAGGGCGAAGAGCTGCTGGCTCTCGCTCGGGGAGAAGGCCAGGGGCACCTTCGACCAGCGCGCGAGGCTCTGGCGGGCGGCCTCGAGGACCCCGCGCGCTTGCTCGCTCAAAGCGGCTCCTGCCGGCGGGCCGATCCGCCCAGCGGCGCTGTCTGCCGCTCCACGCTGCCTCGTACTCCCTCGCACATCTCCGACCTCCAGGCCCGCGGCGCTTGCGGCGCCGCCACGACCGGGTTCTAGTATTGCACATGCAACGATCTGGTGCCCGCGATCGTGCGCCGCAGGCCCCACGCGGCGCCGTCCCCGTCCCCGTCACGCAGGCGCGCGGCGGCCAGGAGGCCGTGCGCCGTTTCCTGCGCGCCCTGTGGGAGCTGGACCACGCGCTCAACGCCCGCTCCAAGCGCATGCTGGCCGAGATCGGCGTGACCGGTCCGCAGCGGCTCGTGGTCCGCGAGCTCGGCCGGCAGCCCGGCGCGTCGCCCGCGGAGCTGGCGCGGCTGCTGCATCTGCACCCGGCGTCGGTGACCCGGCTGGTGGCGGGCCTCGAGCGGCGCGGCATGGTGGCTCGCGAGCGCGACCAGGCGGACACCCGGCGCCTGCGGCTGCACCTGACGCCGCGCGGCCGGCGCATCGACGGCGCCCAGCCGGGCACGGTCGAGGCCGACATCCAGCAGGTGCTGCGCAGCGCGTCCCCGCGTCACGTGGAGGAGGCGCTGGTGCTGCTGCGCGCGCTGGCGGCCGTGCTGACCGCCGACAGGGCCCCGCGCCGCCCGACTCAGCGCCCGCGCCCGACTCAGCGCCCGCGCCCGACTCAGCGCCCGCGCGCCTGAGACCCGCTCCCCAGCGGCGCGCCGATCACGCTATTGCTCACCCATGAACCTCACGCTCTCGCAGGAGATCCAGTACCTGCTGCTGGTCTTCGGCCTGTTCATCGTGCCCAAGGCGCTGCAGCGCTTCCGGCTCCCGGGCGCGGTGACGAGCGTCGGCATCGGCGCCGCGCTGAACATCGGCTTCCACCTCTTCCACGAGGACCACACCGTCAAGCTGCTGGCCACGCTGGGCATCGTCTCGATGTTCCTCTTCGCCGGGCTGGAGGTCGACTTCGCCGAGCTGCGCCAGGGGCGCAAGATCCTGCTGCAGCACATCGCGGTGCAGCTCGGGCTGCTCGCGCTCGGCGGGGGCGTGCTCTTCTTCGCCGCGGGGCTGGAGGCGCGGGCCGCCCTGCTCTTCGCGCTCGCCCTCTTCACGCCCTCGACGGGCTTCATCCTCGACTCGCTGCACGGCTTCGGCCTCACCGCGGAGGAGCGCTTCTGGGTCAAGGCCAAGGCCATCGCCTCCGAGCTGGTCGCGCTGGCCGTGCTCTTCCTC
This sequence comes from Deltaproteobacteria bacterium, assembly GCA_018266095.1. Taxonomy (GTDB): domain Bacteria; phylum Myxococcota; class Myxococcia; order Myxococcales; family 40CM-4-68-19; genus CAIWCD01. The sequence continues at coordinate 2,077 of JAFEBC010000393.1, read as the reverse complement.
ACCATCCAGAGCACCGACCTCGCCACGCTCGGGCTCTCCGCGCTCGCGCTGGTGGCGATGGTGCTGCTCCTGCCGCCCACCTTCCGCGTCTTCGCCCGCGTGATCGCCCCGTTCGCGCCCAAGACCGAGTTCGCCTTCCTCGTCATCGTCGCGCTGCTGTGCGCCTTCATCACCCGGGAGCTCGGCGTCTACTACCTCGTGGGCGCGTTCGTCGTGGGGCTCACCGCGGTGCGGCTGCGCAAGGACCTTCCGGAGCTGAGCTCGGACAAGCTGCTGGCCGGCGTCGAGCTGTTCGCGTCCTTCTTCATCCCCTTCTACTTCTTGAAGGCGGGGCTGCACCTGCGCGCGGAGGACTTCTCCGTGCAGGCCCTGGGCATCGCCTGCGTGCTGCTCGTGGTGGTGCTGCCGATCCGCGTGCTGCGCGTGGCGTGGCACCGCAGGCTCGCGCTCGGCGAGCCCTGGCGCGTGGGGGCCCGCATCGGGACGGCGGTCGTGCCCACGCTGGTGTTCACCATCGTCATCGCCGAGATCCTGCAGGAGCGCTTCGGCCTGCGTCCCGAGCTCTTCGGCGCGCTGGTGGTGTTCACGCTGGTGAACACCGTCATCCCGGGCTTCGCCCTGCGCCTGCCGCCGCCCGAGTTCGAGTCGCCCGAGCTGCCGCGGGCCGGCTCCTAGCCGCGCCCCTTGCCCGACGGTGGCGCGCTGGAGGGCTCCCCCACTGGACGGTGCAGGATGGCGGGCGGCAGGATCCCGCGCTCGCGGAACGCGTCGAGCACGCGGAAGTGCACGTCGGTCTCGAAGGGCTTCTCGTACTTGCAGTCGAACACGTACGGGCGCGCCTTGAGGTGGAGGGCCACGTAGTCCTGGAGGATGACCTGCCGCGCCAGCACCGGGACCGGCTGCTCCAGGAACACGTACGGGCTCGTCAGGCAGGCCTCGCGGACGATCTCGGCGGCGAGCTTCGCGTCCTGATCCACGCCGATGTAGAAGTCCATCGCCACCTGCATCTCCAGCGCGCCGTAGTTGCCGCTCGAGGTGACGTCGGTGAAGACCTTGTTGTTGGGGATGGTGATGATGTTGTGGTCGAGCGTGTTCATGCGCACGCTGCGCAGGCCGATCTTGATGATGTCGCCGTACTCGCCGCCGTAGGTGACGCGGTCGCCCACCTGGAACGGGCGGTCGAACATGATGGTGATGCCGGCGATGAAGGACGCGACCAGATCGCGCAGCGCGAAGCCCACGGCGAAGGCGAGCGCGCCGCCGATGACGGTCACCGCGGTCGGATCGATGCGGACGCTGAGGCTGGCCGCGATGGCGGTGGTGGCGATGTAGACGAAGAAGCGGACGGTGGTCTGGACCTTCTGGATCGTGGGGCGCCGATTGGAGAAGCGGGCGCTCAGCCGGTCGCCGAAGTTCTCGACGAGGCGGATGAGGAGGAGCGCGCCGACCACCACGGGGATGGACGCCGCCACGCCTCCCCAGCGGATGAACTGGGCGATGCGCCCGAGGTCGGCCGCCTCCTGCGCCCGCGCCGCTCCGGCCACGAGCCACGCCGCCGCGAAGCCGCCGGCGCTCGCGAGTCGGAGGCGGTTCACAGGCTCACCAGGAGGTGGCGGCGCTCCAGCAGCCGGTTCACGGCGCGCAGCCACGGCCAGGCGATGCGCACCTGACGCGAGGTCTGCTCGTAGAAGCCTTGCGCCACGCCAAAGCGGAGGTCCTGGAGCACCTCATCGGGGCGCAGCCGCGTGGCCTGGGCGATGACCTCGGCGCTGGTGGGCGCGAGCTGCAGGACCGCCCGCAGCACGAAGAGCGAGGAGTCGGGCAGCCGCTCGAGCTGCTCGATGTCGGGCACGCGGAGCGGGCGCACGTGGACGAGGCCCGCCGCGTCCTGCCCCAGCGACACGCGCCAGGCCTCGAGCGCGAGGCCGGGGTTCCCGCCCACGTGATCCCAGAGCATCCGCTCGTAGCCGGCGCGCTTGGCGTCGAGGGCGTCCTGGCGCTCGATCTCGTCGGCCCCGGGCGGCAGGCGGTCGAGGAGCGCGTCGTACAAGGGGTTGATCCCGGCGGCGGCGCAGCG
>JAFEBC010000392.1 GCA_018266095.1 Deltaproteobacteria bacterium | reverse complement strand
GCAGGTGCTCGCGCGCCTGAGCCAGGACTTCACCGCCACCGTGTCGAACTCGAGCGACACCGCCGTCACCTGGTCGGTCACGCCCTCGGATTCGAGCGGTGGCCTCGTCAACACGCACGGCCACTACACCGCGCCCACCACCGCGGGCACGTACACCGTCACCGCCACCGCGCACGCGGATCCCAGCGCCACCGCCTCGGCCACCGTCACCGTCGACACGCTCGACGTCGCCGTCACGCCCGCCTCGCAGAGCCTGCCGCAGACGGGCACCAAGAAGTTCACCGCCACCGTCACGCGCGGCAATGGCCAGAGCGTCTCGCAGGTCGTCACCTGGTCGGTGGCCGAGGGCGACTCCGCCGGCACCATCGACAGCGACGGCGTCTACACCGCGCCCGCGAGCGACACCACCGCGCACGTCGTCGCCACGAGCCAGATCGACGGCGTCACCTTCGGCAAGGCCACGGTCACCGTCGGAGGCCACGCGCCCGGCGCGCCCACGAACCTCGTCGCCACGGCAGGCAACGGCCAGGTCGCGCTCTCGTGGAGCGGCGTCAGCGGGGCCACGAGCTACAACGTCTACCTCGCGCCGCACGGCCAGCTCAGCGCGGGCCTCGAATCCGCGCTCCCCGGCGTCTCGAGCGGCGTCATCGTGCGCGGCCTCGTCAACGGACAAGAGCTCGACTTCGCCGTCACCGCCGCGAACGCATCCGGCGAGGGCGCGCGCTCCAACGTCGCCAGCGCCACGCCCGAGGACACCACCGCCCCCGGCCTCCTCGGCTACTGGCCCGCGAACCACGCCGTCGCCGTGCCGCTCGGCGCCGCGCCCTTCGCCAACTTCGCGCGCCCGATGGACGACGAGTCGCTCTCGACCTCCTTCTTCGTCTCGGCCACCGCCACCAGCGGCACGCCGCTCGACGCCTCCTTCCACTACGACGGCCTGCGCGCGCAGCTCACGCCCGCAGACCCGCTCGACCCGCGCACGAGCTACACGGTGCGCATCGCGTCCAGCGCCAAGGACGACTCGGGAAATCACGCCGCGCCCTTCTCCTGGAGCTTCACCACGCAGGCCGAGGCCACCGACACCTTCGAGGCCGCGAGCGGCTCGTCCGCCGTCACGCTGACGTGGAGCGCCGTGCCCGGCGCGGTGCGCTACTCGCTCTACCGCGGCACGCAGACCGGCGGCCCCTACGTCGAGCTCGCCTCCAGCACGGGCCTCTCCTACACCGACACCAGCGCCTCCAACGGCCAGAGCTGGTTCTACGTGCTCACCGCCTGGACCACCGACGGCGAGGGCGCGCCCTCCTACGAGGTCGAAGGCGCCCCCAGCGCGAGCCTGCCCACAGCGCCCACGCTCACCGCGCTCGGCCACAACGCGCAGATCGTCGTCGAGTGGGGCAACTCCTTCAACGCCAGCTTCACCTACGAGCTCTCGCGCGCCACCGTCAGCGGCGGCCCCTACGACGTGCTCACCGGCGACAGCCGCGCCACCTACGTCGACAACGACGTCGTGAACGGCACGCCCTACTTCTACGTGGTGCGCGCCATCGACACGAACCAGAACTACGGCGCGTTCTCGCTCGAGGTCACCGCCACCGCCGGCACCTCGTCCCTCGCCGCCATCACCGATCTCACGGCCACGAACGGCAACGGCTGGGTGCGCCTCGACTGGACGCCCCTGGGCAGCGCCACCCGCCAGGTCATCTTGCGCGCGACGAGCCCCAGCGGCGCCTACGCGCCCGTGCACGATCTCGCCGGCTCTGCCAACACCTTCGTCGACGTCTCGGCCTCGAACGGCACCTCCTACTTCTACGTGATCGCCTCGATGTCGGGCTCGGTGCAGGGCAGCTTGTCGAACGAAGTCGAAGGCGATCCCGCGACGTACGGCCTCGCGCAGGCCGCGATCCTGAACCTCGACTACACCGTGAACGACACCGTTCAGCTCTCGTGGGCCATGCCGCTCGGCGCCGCGCAGGTCGAGCTCTTCCGCGCCGATCCCGACAACGACTTCGCCTCGCTGGGCACGGTCTCGAGCCCGTACATCGACACGAACCTCGCCACCGGCACGGCCTACCAGTACCGCCTCGACGCCTCGAGCAGCGGTGGCGACGCGGTCCCCTCGAACATCGTCACCGTCAACGCCATCGGCTCCGGCTACACCGCGCCCGTCCTGGCCGCGCACGCGGGCGTGCAGATGGTGAGCCTCAGCTTCAGCGCGCCGTCGGGCGCGACCGGCTATCTCCTCTCTTGGGGCACGCACAGCGGCGGTCCGTACACGCTCGGCCAGCAGAGCCTGGGCAGCGGCTCGCAGATGGCGGTGGTCAGCTCGCTCGCCAACGGCACCGCGCTCTACTTCATCGTCACCGCGACCTACAGCGACCAGACCACCACCAAGACCTCCAATGAGGCCGTGGCCACGCCGCTCGCCACCTTGCCCGCGCAGCCCACGATCACCTCGCTCAACGGGACCGATCGCGTGGACCTGAACTGGGACTCCGTCGCCCGCGCCACCGGCGGCTACAACGTCTACCGCGCGCACGGCTACAGCGGCTTCACCAAGCTCAACGGCACGCCGCTCGCGAACACGGTCACGTCGTACATCGACACCGCGGTCCAAGGCGGCCAGGACTACGTGTACGCGGTCGCGCCGATCCTCTCCAGCGTCGAGGGCGCGTGGTCGTACCCGGTCTCGGCCCGCCCCTCGGCGGCGCTCGCCGAAGCGCCCACCAACTTCGCCGCGCACCCGGGCAACGCCACCATCTCGCTCTCGTGGGATGCGCGGCCCGGCGCCACCGGCTACTACATCTCGTACGGCACCGTGTCCGGCGGCCCGTACAAGAGCGGCACCGTCTATCCCAACGCGTCCGCGATCACGCTGCAGAACGGCAACATCGCCAACGGCAAGACGCTCTACTTCGTGGTGCAGTCGGCCATGGGCGACGGGACCGTCAGCGCGTACTCGCCCGAGATCTCGACGGCCGCGAGCAGCGGCGACCCCGACCTCCCCAGCGTCTCGCCGCTCGAGGGCACCAGCGGCGTGAACCTCTCCTGGGCCTCGACGCCCGGCGCGACCGGCTACGCCATCTACCGCGCGCTCGGCCTCGGCACCTACGTGAAGCTCGGCACCACCACTGCCACGAGCTACACCGACAGCACCGGCGCGCCCGAGGTCACGTACAGCTACGCGGTCGCGCCGCTCGTCAGCGCGCTCGAGTGCGCGTGGTCGTATCCGGTGACCGCCGCGAGCCGCCGCCACAAGCCCGCCGCGCCCGCGAACCCCGTCGCGCATCCGGGCAACGCGTACCTCACGCTCACCTGGGATCCGGTGGTCGGCGCCTCGAGCTACAGCATCTACTCCAGCGCCATCGCCGGCGGCCCCTACACGTACCTGGCGACGCCGAACACACCCTCGTTCACGCTCAGCCAGACCTCGACCGCGACGCTGCACTACGTGATCACCGCCAACACGCAGTCCGACTCGAGCGGCTACTCCGCCGAGGTCACCACGCACCAAGCGGCCTCGCTCCCCGACCTGCCTTCGGTCACGCCCACGCCGGGCCTCGACGGCATCCTGCTCACCTGGCCCGCGGCGGCGAACTCGAGCGGCTACCACGTGTACCGCCAGCTCTCCGGCACCAACGCGTGGACCTTGCTCGCGACCACTGCGGGCACGAGCCTGAGCGACCCGACCGTCTTCCAGGGCGTCACCTATCAGTACGCGGTCGCGGGCCTCACCAACGTCGGCAACGAAGGCCCCTGGTCGTACGCGGTGCAGGCCACGGCAGGCACGGGCTACGCGCTCGAGCCGCAGAACGTCATCGCGCGCGCGGGCACCGGCACCATCTCGCTCTCGTGGGACGCGGTGGTGGGCGCCACGTCGTACTCGGTGTTCAGCGCCAGCACCTCGGGCGGCCCGTACCAGTACGCGGGCAACGCGCAGACGCCGTTCTTGAGCGCGCTCACGTCCCCGAACGGCGCGACCCGCTACTTCGCCTTGCAGGCGAACACCAACACCACCTCGTCGGGCTACTCGCGCGAGGTCGCGGCCATCGCGAGCGCCACGCTCCTCGACGCGCCCGTGCTGAATCCCACGCCCGACACCGGCCAGGTGTCCTTGCAGTGGACGCCCTCCGAGGGCGCGCTCTCGACCGTCATCTATCGCTGGATCGACGGCGACCGGCGCTACACCGTCATCACCGCAACCTCAGGCACGACCTACGTGGACAAGGGCCTCGTCGACGGCACGACCGTGCACTACGTGGCCGCGTCGGTGAACGCGAACGGCACGGGCGCGTGGGGCTACGAGTCGCAGGTGACCGTCGGAGCGCCGTAGCGCGCGAGGGCCTTCAAAGCGGCTACTCCCCGACGACCTTGGGGATCGCGCGCGACCACAGCGTGTGCAGCTCGGCGACGCTCTCGTCCACGAGCTGCGCCGCGCCCGCCTTGAGCTGGAGCCGCTCGCCGCCCACAGTGCCCAGCACGTGCAGGCCGGCGTGGTGCGAGGTCGCGATCGCCTGCGCCTCCGCCACTTGCGCGGGCTTGAGCGCGATCACGATGCGCGCTGTGTCCTCACCGAACAGGGCCACATCGGCCCGCTCACCCGACGCCAGCGCGCCGACATCGACCTGCGCGCCGAGCGACTTGGCGAAGCACATCTCCGCCAGCGCCACCGCGAGCCCGCCGTCAGAAATATCGTGCGCCGTCTTCACCAGGCCCGCGCGCACCAACGCCCGCACCGCGCCCGACGCGGCCTTCTCGTGCGCGTAGTCGAGCGGCGGCGGCGAACCCTTCACGAGCCCGTGCACCGTGCGCAGATATTCGCTCGCGCCCAGGTGCGACCCGCGCACCGGCCCGAGCATCGCCACCACGTCGCCGCTCTCGATGAAGCCCATCTGCGCGTGCTTCTTGCAGTCATCGACGAGGCCCACCATGCCGATGGTCGGCGTCGGGTACACGGCCTTGCCGTCGGTCTCGTTGTAGAGCGAGACGTTGCCGCTCACGACCGGCGTACCGAGCGCCGTGCACGCCTCGCCGATGCCCAGGCACGCCTGCTCGAACTGCCAGAGGATCTCGGGCCGCTGCGGGTTCCCGAAGTTCAGGCAATCCGTGATCGCGAGCGGCTCGCCGCCCACGCACGAGACATTGCGCGCGCTCTCCGCCACCGCGTGCGCCGCGCCGAGCTTCGGATCGAGATAGACCCAGCGCGAATTGCAGTCCACCGAGAGCGCCACGCCGCCCTCGCGCTGGCCCGTGAAGCGCACGACCGCCGCGTCGCCGTCGCCCGGACGCACCGCCGTGCCCACGCGCACCATGTGGTCGTACTGCTGGTACACCCACTTCTTGCTGGCGATGGTCGGCGCGGAGAGCAGCTTGTGCAACGCGGCCTTGAGTCCAGTCGCGTCCGGCGCCGCGATCGACGCGAGTTCGAAGCGCTGCACCTCGTCCTGCCACTCAGGCCGCTTGCGCGGACGATCGTACTGCGGCGCATCGTCGGTCAGCGGCGCGGTCGGCAGGTCCACCACCGTCTGCTTGTCGAACGCGAGCTGGATGCGCCCCGTGTCGGTGACCTTGCCCACCACCGCGTGCGCCAGGTCCCACTTCTCGCAGATGGCCAGCACCTCCGCCTCGCGACCCTTCTTGGCCACGAGCAGCATGCGCTCCTGCGACTCCGACAGCATCAGCTCGTACGGGTTCATCCCCGTCTCGCGCATGGGGATGAGCGATAGATCCATCCACAGCCCGCTGCCCGCGCGGCTCGCCATCTCGATCGACGACGAGGTGAGCCCCGCGGCGCCCATGTCCTGGATGCCGACGAGCGTGTCCGTCTTGAACAGCTCGAGGCACGCCTCGAGGAGCAGCTTCTCCATGAACGGATCGCCCACCTGCACCGTGGGCCGCTTGCTCTCGGTCTCCTCGTCGAACTCGGCCGACGACATGGTGGCGCCGTGGATGCCGTCGCGGCCCGTGCGCGCGCCGATGTAGATGACCGGATTGCCCACGCCGCTCGCGGTCCCGCGGAAGATGCGATCGGCCTTGAGCAGGCCCAGCGTGAACGCGTTCACGAGACAATTGCCGTCGTAGCTCGAGTCGAACTGCACCTCGCCGCCCACGGTGGGCACGCCGATGCAGTTGCCGTAGTGCGCGATGCCGGCCACCACGCCCTTCACGAGCTGCGCCGTCTTCGGGTGCTTCGGGTCGCCGAAGCGCAGCGAGTTCATCGACGCGATCGGCCGCGCGCCCATGGTGAACACGTCGCGCAAGATGCCGCCCACGCCCGTCGCCGCGCCCTGGAACGGCTCGATGTAGCTCGGGTGATTGTGGCTCTCCATCTTGAACGCCACCGCGAGCCCGCCGCCCACGTCGACGACGCCCGCGTTCTCGCCCGGCCCCTGCAAGACGCGCGCGCCCTTCGTCGGCAGGCCCTTCAAGAAGCGGCGCGACGACTTGTACGAGCAGTGCTCGCTCCACATCGCCGAAAAGATGCCGAGCTCGGTGTAGTTCGGCACGCGGCCGATGGCGCGCTGCACCTGCCCGAACTCGTCGGGCGTGAGTCCCATCTGCACGGCTTGCGCTTCGGTCGCGGGGAGCATCCAGGCGGGCGTCGACATGCGCGCGTTGTAGCAGGTGCAGGCGGCTCACGCACCCTCCTCAGGTGCCGACATCAGCCGCACCCGAACAGGAGGCGCGGGCATCCTTTCTTGGGCGGCGGACCTTCGCAGGCGGGCCGCTGTTCGCTGGCTTGGTAGCGGAGCGTGAACCAGGTCTGGGCGCCGCGGCCGTCGGAGGCCACGATCCACACGAGGCCGCTCTGGTTCCCGGGCCAGACGGCCGTCGCTGCGACCAGTCCGTTCGTTGGCTCGGTGTCTCCGGGCGCTGGCTCGTTGGCCACATCGCCGGGCAAGCCCGTGTAGATCGCGGTGGGATTTCCCAGCGACCGCGTGTAGTCGACGCGCCCGATGAACAGCGAGCTCGACGCGTAGAACGCGTAGGTGACCTGCTCCCGCAGATGGACCCGCTCGCCCCGCAGGTCGACGGTGTCGTACTCCTCGATGGGAGCCGCGGCGCCTGCACCGACGCCGAGGAGCGGCCGGAGCCCGAACGGCTCCGCGACCACGACCTGCGCGCTCTCTTGTGCCCCGAAGTCGCGGGACGAGGTGCTCGCGGTCACCCGCACACCCGTGAGTTCGATGGCGTGATTCGGAGTGAGATTCGAGCCAGCCTGCTGGAAGTACAGCGTCTTGAAGGCGACCAGGGTCTTGTCGCCCACGTGGACCGAGATCTGCAACCTGAGCTGGAGCCCGACCGCGCCCCGCAGCGGATCCTCTTGCAGCGCCTGTCGTAACAGCGCGAGCGGCACCGTGAGCTGCAGCGGCGCCACCAGCGTCGGCACCACGCTTTGTCCCGCCAGGACTTGCGCCTCGGCCGGACACTCCTGCACCGGGTCCTGCTGCAGGCCCGTGGGCAATGTGCACACCGAGATCGACACCTCGGCGTTCGCGATCTCGAATCCGGTGCTCAGCTCGCCGTACTGGTCCGCCTGGGCGCCCACCACGAGCAGCGCAAGGGCGACCGTAGGCCCCTCGTCACTCTGCAGATCCACCACCGACTCCGGCGGATCCACCCGCACCGCCAGCACGCGCGCGTCGCTGATCACGCTCTGCGGCGTGAAGCAGGGCTGCGCGATGTCATCGCAGGCCAAGAGCCCGAACGCGATCAGCGCCGCCATCCACACGAAGCGCGCCATCAGAAGCTCACCTTGGCGCCGACTGCGCCCAAGATCGGTACGCCCGGAATCGAGCCCTCTTGGTCGAAGCGGTAGTTGTAGACCTGGAACTCAGCGTTGCGACGCGCGAACAGGTTCTGGCACTCGGCGTACAAGCTCAGCTTGAAGAGATCCGAGGTCCAGATGTTGTTCACCTGGAGATCCGCCTGCACGAAGGTCGGCAGGTGCGCGCTGCCGAACGGCGCGGTGTCGGTGACATAGGTGCCCGTGTCTGCGTTGAATGACGAGCCCGTCACCGTCCGCACCGGGTTCCCGCTGGCAAGGCGGACGCGGCTGGAGAACTCGACCTGCGTCGACGGTCGCCACCCGACGAGCAGCGTCAGCACGTGCCGCTGATCGTACACGGTGGGCTCCCACTGCCAGCCCGGGCGCTCGATCTGCTCGGACTTCGCCAGCGTGTACGAGATCCAACCGAACAGGTGCGCAGAGAGCTCCTTGCGCAGCAGGACCTCGAGCCCGTAGGCGCGCGCGAATCCCGTCGCCTCCAGCAGCGGATTGCTGATGGTGCCATCCGCGCGGAGCGTCGCTTGCGCCGCAAAGGGGAGCTGCTCGCGCCGCTGGATGAATCCCTCCACGCGCACGCTCCACTCATCTCCCCAGCGTCGATTGAGCCCGAGGCCGTACTGCTGCGAGCGCTCGGGCCCCAGCGCCGGGTTGCCCAGGATCGGGTCGATCTCCGCCGCCTCTGGCGCCTGGTGATAGAGGCCCGCATAGCCGAACAGCTCTGTCTGCGCGAACGGCGTCCAGCGTGCCCACAGGCGCGGCTCGACCGCTGTGGACGCATTGCCCGTCCAGCGAAACACCTCGAGCCGCACGCCGGGCGTCAGCCGAAGCGCGCCGACCTCGATGTTCTCCTGCACATACGCGCCGACGTTCGCGAAGTGCGCGAGCCCGCTGGAGACCACCCGCACCGCGTTCCAGCCGCCTTGTGATCCCGCGAGCTGAGTCGCCACCTGGCGGTCCTCCTGGAACCGCACGCGCTCGAACTGCGTGTCCACACCCAGCGCGGTCTCGAAGCGCTCCGAGTGCCTGGCGAGGAGCTGTCCGCGCATCCCCAGCGACTGCTTGTGCTGCTCGCTGCGCTGCGGCTCGGCCAGCGCCCCGACCCCGGTGCCCTCTGAGTAGGTGATCTCGTCGCCCACTCCGGCCTGCGGCGCGAGGACGAGCGTCCACCCGTCGCCGAGCCGTGTCTCCAGGCGAAGCTGCAGGCGATGAAAGACCAGCTCCTCGTCGCTGAGCGCGTTCGCGTTGCCCTGGCCAGGGTTGACCTGCGCGAAGGAGTCGCCGCTCCCGAAGAGCGTCAGGGTCGCCTTCGTCTGCAGCGGGAGCTGGACCTCGAGCCGACTCTGGTAGTCCCAATACGATGGCACTTGATACGAGGTGTGGCTCCCTGCCGCGAGCTCCAGGGCCGGGTTGATGTACGACACCCGCCCGCCGAGCGCGAAACGGACCGCGTCGCCCAAGGGTCCGCTGACCGATGCGCTCGACTTGTTGAGGTCGACCGCGACCGTCCCGTGCAGGAGCTCGCCGCCCGTCTTCGGGGTCACCTCGACGATGCCCGCGAGCTGACGCCCGTAGTACGCCCCCGCGCCGCCCGCGAAGAAGTCGATGCGCGAGACCACGTCCTCCTGCAGGACCGAAGGCCCGTTGAGCAGGTGATAGAGGATCGGGATCCGCTGGCCGTCGTAGTAGGCGCCGGTGTCCACGGGCCGCGACCCACGCACGATGAGCTGTCCGCCGCCGAGCGGGGCCCTCGCCAGACCCGGGAGCGTCTCCACCGAGCGCAGCGGGTCGTTCTGTGAGCCCGGCATGTTGCGCAGCTCTTCACTCGAGAGCGTCGTCTTCGAGGCCGCCTTGGGATCCCGCTCGCCGCGGATGGTCGTCGAGTAGGCGTTGTCCTTCCGATACAGATAAAGCGTCTCGCTTTGGTTCGACGCATCGGTCTCCATCCGCACCGCCGTGACGCTGGGGGCGAAGAAGGCCGCGGATGCCACGAGGAGATGCTCCCCAGGCGGCAGGGCCAGCGAGAAGCGTCCGTCCGCGCCCGTCAGCGTCTGTCGTCCGAGACCCGCGGCCACGACAGTCACGCTCGCGAGAGGCGTCCGCACACCCGCCTCCGAGACCACACCAGAGATGCTCCGCGCCGACCCGCGAATCGGTGGCGACGCGCTCGCCTCCTCGCCCGGCAGACCTAGGTGCGTCACCACGCGCCGCACGGAAGGAACGCCGGTGGCCTGCAAGCGAGATCGCAAGAGGGCCCGATGGACCGCGGCGCCGATCGCGGGCTGCACGGTCGCATCCACCTCGACGTGGAGAATCGCGCCCTCTCCCGAAACCGTGATGGTGCACGAGACGTCGAGCGCCGGACCGGACGCGATCGCAGGCGCCACCTCAGGCGCGACGTACCAGGCAAAGTCGAGGTCGGCCACATCGATCGCAGGCGGCTCGGCCCCGCCCGCTGGCAGCGCGCCCACGGAGAGGATCACAACCCACGCGATCGCCGCCACCCGGCTCATTGCCTGCCCCCTCCCTGCAACCGCTCGTCGCCCAGCTTCGCGAGCGGCTCCTACTCGTCGTGGATGATGGTCACGTGCCCCGGGCGTTCCTGTGGCAACAGCTTCATCGCGATCGCCGCACCAATGAGCTCTGGAACCGCGCGCAGCGGCGCCCCCGCCTCACCGGGAGGAAGCTCGACCATCCACGCCGCACGCTCTCGCAAAACGGCCACACCCTCGGGCTGCAGGTGCGCCTCGTAGTCGAACGCTTCGACCCTGACGGTCCCATCGCGCCCACCTCGCTGGGTGACGGCAGCGTTCCAATGCCCGGCCTCTCGGGAGCAGAGCTCGACCTGCTCATTCGTCGAGCGGATCTCGGCCTGCGCAGGCGCGCCACGTTGACTGCTGCGGACGATCTCGATCCGCGAGCAAGCGCCCGCGCGGCCCTGGAGAAATGTCGAGCGCCCGCCGAGCCAGACGAGCTCGAATCCGCCTTCGATGAGCGTGAGATCCGTCGGCGCACGTCCTTCACCCTCGAGCGCGTGTAGCCGCGTCCGCTCCCCGTGGGCGCATCCGACCAAGCCAACGACAACAAGCGACGCCAGCTTCGAGCGCATGCCGCCTCCCCGCAAGGTAGGACGTCACCAAGCTCGAGAAAATGCAATCGACTGTATCTACGCGGGCGCGAACACGCGCAGCCGGTGCCCGTCGGGATCCAGGCCCACGAACGTCATCCCGAAGTCGAGCACGCACGGCTCCTGCGCGAGCGCCACGCCCTGCTTCTTCCACGCGTCGCACTTCTGCTGCACCGCGGCGTCGTCCGGCACCACGAACGCGAGCTCGCTCGACCCCGGGCCGCCCAGCGGCTTGGGCTCGACCGTGTGCTTGCTCCACAGGCCCAGCATCAGGCCCCCCGAGAGCGCGAACATGGCGAACGTCGGCGATTGCTCGATGGCGGGCGCGCCGAGGAGCCGCGCGTAGAACTCCGCGCTGCGGGTGGGATTGTCGACGAGGAGGAGGACGAAGTGGGTTGGGTTCATGTGCGCGAGGATGCACGAGGCGATTGACAGCCTTTTGTCAGGATTGTTTTTTCGGTGGTGACGATCATCACGATCCTGTGCCCCGCTTCACACGGCGATCCCCTGCGCCTGGCCTATTCACCTCGCTCACGAAGAGCCACAACCCCTCTTCACCCGAGCGCACATGGCCCGCACAGGCACGTTCCTCATCCTCTCGCTCTGCATCGCGGCGCTGACCGCGGCCTGCGGCGGCACCACCGGCACCTTCACGGTCGACAAGTTCGTCACCGAGCCCAAGGGCTCGCACTGCGCGAGCGGCGGCGTCGCCATCCTCTCCGGCGTCGACAGCAACGCGAACGGCGCCCTCGACGACAGCGAGGTCATCGCCGCCGACACGCGCTACGTCTGCAACGGCGCCACCGCCAGCGTCAGCTCGTCCGGCGACGGCGGGAACGGCTCGTTCACGCTCTTCAAGGTCACCAGCGAAGCGCCCGGCCTGCACTGTCCCTACGGCGGCGAGCGCGTGGATCTGGGCCTCGATCTCGACGGCGACGGCGTCCTGGAAGCGAACGAGATCACGCAGACGACCTACGCCTGCCTCATCGACACCGACGCCGTGGGCGTCCACCGCGGCGACCTCGTCCTCTCGAGCCAGGACGACGTGGCCTCCCTCACGGGCAAGCGCATCCAGCTCGGCGAGATCCTGATCAAGCGCTCGTTCACCGGCGCGCTG
>JAFEBC010000391.1 GCA_018266095.1 Deltaproteobacteria bacterium | reverse complement strand
GAAGGATCGCCTCGGCGCCTGCGCCACCTCCCTCTTGGGCGGCCAGCAGCAGCGCCTCTGCATCGCGCGCGCGCTCGATGTGGAGCCCGACGTGCTGCTCATGGACGAGCCCGCCTCCGCGCTCGATCCGATTGCCACCGCGAAGGTGGAGGAGTTGATTCACGAGCTCAAGGAATCGCTCACCGTGGTCATCGTGACGCACAACATGCAGCAGGCGGGTCGCGTGTCGGATCTGACGGCGTTCTTCTACATGGGCCAGCTCGTCGAGGTGGGCCCGACCGAGCAGATCTTCACGAATCCCAAGGAGCTGCGCACCGAGGACTACGTCACGGGAAAGTTCGGCTAAATCATGCCCAAGCACACCGATCAGAAGTACGAGGCCGAGCTGGCCGACCTGCGCAACCGCTTGCTGGAGCTGGGCGGCAAGGTCGAGACCGAGATCGCGCTCGGCATGCGCGCGTTGACCGATCGCGACTCCAAGCTCGCCGAAGATGTGATGTCGACCGACCAGGAGGTGAACCGCCTGGAGGTGCAGATCGACGAGGCGTGCCGCCGCTTGCTCGCGCTCCGTCAGCCAGCCGCGAGCGATCTGCGCTTCATCACCACCGCGCTCAAGATCGTGGTCGACCTCGAGCGCATCGGCGATTTGGCCGTGAACATCGCCGAGCGCGCCGTCGACCTGAACCAGTCACCGCCGCTCAAGCCCGTGCACGATCTGCCGCGGCTCGGTCAGCTCTGCCAGAGCCAACTGCGCAAGTCGCTGGACGCCTTCGTGGATGGCGATGTGGCCAAGGCGCAGGCCGTGATCAAGGACGACGACCTGCTCGACGCGCTCTACCACAAGCTCTTCAACGACCTGTTGGGCCTGATGATGGAGGACGCGCGCAACATCCGCCGGGCGACGAATCTGATGTTCGTGGCCAAGCACCTGGAGCGGCTCGGCGATCACGCGACGAACGTGGCCGAGATGGTGGTGTTCATGGTGCGCGGCATCGACGTGCGGCACCCGCACTCGCGCAAGTTGACTGGGGAGATGTAGGAGGAAGGCTTCACAGGAAGGAAAGAAGGAAGGGGTTGTCACCCTCATCCATTCTGAACGAGTCCAGGGATCCTGTGCGATTTGCTCCGATTCAAGTCGGGCAAATTCATTCCTTCTTTCCTTCCTGTAAAGCTCTTGCAGTTTGCCTCTAGAAATCAAAGCTGAGGAACACGGCCCCCAGCGGCGCCACGTTGTTCGTGCCCTTGGGCGCGGCCACGCCGACGAGGCCCTGCACCTGGACCTTCTCGGTGATCATCCACGAGACCGTCGGGCCCGAGCGCAGGTCGCTGTCGCGGCCGGCGTTGGCGGGCTTGTTGGCCTCCTCCTCGTCGTCCATCTCGGCCTGGAGGCGGAAGTCGAGGCCCGCGCGCACCGAGTCGGTGAAGCGGTAGCCCGCGAAGGCCTTGATCTCGATGTCCTTGCCCTGGCCGCCGCCGGTCTCGAAGCCGACGACGCCGTTGAGCATGAGGTCGAACTGGCCGAACGAGCGGCCGGTGGCGAGGAAGACCTCGACCTCGCCGTTGTCGGGGTGGAAGCCCACCGTCTTGAAGCGCACGCCGCCCGCGAGGTCGACGCCGGTGTTGGCCTGCGTGAGGATCTGGTAGCGGATGCGCGCCGCGGGGCCGTTGCGGTCGGAGGAGCCGAAGTAGCCGCCCACGTCGCCGGCGACGTACTGGATGGGCGACCACATGATGGAGGCGTTCACCTCGCCGGTGGTGCCGGTGGCGCCGTCGGCCGTCTTGGTGGCCGCGTTGCCGCCTGCGCCGACGCGGATGGTGCCCTTGTCGGGGGTGGCCGGGGCGTCGGTCAGGAGCGAGTCGCGATCGAGGCCGCCCGCGAGCGCCGAGGTGGCGAGGCACAGGGGCAGGGCGATCATCAGGCCGCGGATGCCGAACGAGTTCATCTCTCAGACTCCCTTTGTCGCCGTGTGGCCGGACAGGTGTGTACTACTCCACCACAATCCGAGGGGGCCGGACAAGGAGCGAAGGTCGATTCCGTTGACGCCACTCTCACCCTCTGACATATCCGCGGGTTCGCATGCCGCGTTACTTCATTCACACCTTCGGGTGCCAGATGAACGAGCACGACTCGTCCCGCATGGGCGAGTCGTTGGCCCGCGCTGGCTGGAGCGCGACCGACGAGGCCTCTGGCGCCGACCTGGTGCTGGTGAACACCTGCGCGATCCGCGAGAAGGCCGAGGACAAGCTCTATTCGGCCCTGGGCCGCTACCGGCTGCTCAAGCTGTCGCGCGGAACCAAGATCGGCGTGTCGGGGTGCGTGGCGCAGCAGGAGAAGGACGCGCTGGTGAAGCGGGCGCCGTTCGTGGACTTCGTGCTCGGGCCGGATCAGCTCGCGAAGGTTGCCGAGCTGGCCGAGGCGCCGCCAGCGAAGAAGGGCGCGGCGCCGGTCGAGACGGCGTGGATCGCCTCTGAGGACTATCTCTTCCCGCAGGCCGACGCGGAGACCAGCCGGGGCAAGGCCACTGCGTTCGTGACGGCCATGAAGGGGTGCGACAACGTCTGCTCCTTCTGTGTGGTTCCGTACACGCGCGGGCGCGAGGTGTCGCGGCCGTACGCAGAGATCGTCGCCGAGGTCGCTTCGCTGTGCGCCGTGGGGGTCCGCGAGATCACGCTCATCGGCCAGAACGTCAACTCCTACGCGGGCGGCTGCACCTTCGCGCAGCTCATCCGGCGCGTCGCCGAGGTGCCGGGCCTCGCGCGCATCCGCTTCACCACCAGCCACCCGATGGATCTCTCGGAGGAGCTGGTGGACTGCTTCGCGCCCGCGTCGCAGGGCGGCGTCGAGAAGCTGATGCCGCACTTCCACCTTCCGGTGCAGCACGGCTCGGACGACATCCTGAAGCGCATGCGGCGCACGTACGCGGTGGCCGAATACGAGCGGCGGATCGCGCGGCTGCTCTCGCTCCGGCCCGAGCT
>JAFEBC010000390.1 GCA_018266095.1 Deltaproteobacteria bacterium | reverse complement strand
TGCTCGCCTTCGGCCACCGCTGCGAGCGCGCCCCCATCACCCGCGCCGGCTGCCGCTCGCAGCGAGCCTGGATCCTCGCCCACACCAGCCGAGGCGCCGAGGCCGTGGCCCTCTGCGAATCCGTCGACGTCCGCCGGCTCCCCGAGCCGTACCAGGCCGAGCACTTCTTCACCTGCGCCGCCGCCGCGCTCGCCGCCTTCGACTTCGAGTCGGCCACCCGGCACCTGAAGGACTCCGAGGACAAGATCCTGCGCCCCTCGAGTGTGCGGAACTATCTGTTCCTGGCCGCGCGCCTCGCGCAGGCGCAAGGCGAGGACCTGAAGGCGGAGGCGTTGTGCCGCGAGGCGGCCGAGAACACGTACACGGGCCAGGGCGGGGATGGCCTGGTGCTCTGGGGCGACTTGCTGATCCAGCGCGGCGACCTGCCGGGCGCGCGCCTCGCGTGGAGGCTTGCGCGGGAGCGAGACCCCGAGAGCGCCTGGGCACAGGTGGCGAAGGGGCGGCTGGTGTAGCGGCGCTTGCCAATTCGGGCCCAGACGGTGCTAGCTGTCGATCCGGGGGGGGCTCACCAGTGCAGTGGCTCACAGACCGGATCTTCTTCGGCATCTTCATCTTTCTCTGCGTCTACGGTCTGTACGCGATCGCCCTCGACAACATCCGGCGGCACAAGGGCCTCCGCGCTCGTCTGGCCGGCCTGGTGGCGACGCTGGTCCAACGCCCGCCAACGCTCCTGCGCCGGGCCGCGCTGTCAGTTCTCGTCTGGCTGCTGCGACCCTCGACCTCGCGCGAGACCGTCATCGGCCTCGCCGCCAACGGCGACATCGTCCAGGTCGTCGCGACGACCGAATTCGCGCCGGGCAACGAAGCGTTCCTCCTGAACGACGCCATCAACGCCAGCATCAACGCCGGCCGCTACCGCGCAGCGCTCGGCTACGAGGCGCACATCCCGGCGCCGTCAGGCACCCTCGACGACACCGCCAATCGGGTCATCATCCAGATCAACCTCGCCGAGGCCGAGTACAACCTCGGAGAGTGGGCCGCCGCCGAGCGCCGGCTCGCCCCACTCGACGCCGCCGCCGAGTGCCTCCGGCTTTGCCGCGCCGGGCTGCGCACGCAGCGCTCCTGGATCTACGCGCTGACGGGCCGTGCCACCGAGGCGCTGACCGTCCTCCAGACCGTCGAGCCTCGCTGGTTCCCCTCCGACTATGTCGCCGAATACTGGTTCACCCTGGCTCGCGCCCAACTCTCCGCCGGTTTACTCGACGAGTGCGACAAGTCCCTCGACCGCGCCGAGACATCGCTCGTCCGCTCCTCCAGCAAGCGCAACCACCTCTTCCTGCGCGCCCATCTCGCCCAAGCCCGAGGCGACCTGCAGGCCGCGTCCCGCCTGTGCGAACAGGCCGCCAGCCACGAGTACAAGGGCCAGGGCGCCGAAGGCCTCGTCCTCTGGGGTGACGTGCTCACGAAGCTCGGCGACTCCGCGGGCGCCGCACGTGCTTGGCAGCTCGCCATCGACCGCGACGGCGAGAGCGAGTGGGCGCAGGTCGCGAAGAAGCGTCTGACGCAGTCCTCTGCCGGCCCGACCGTTCCGGGGGCCGCGTGACCTCGCTTCCCGTCTTCTACTTCGTCGCCATGGTGGCGCTGGTCGTCTACGTCATCCGCTCAGACAGGAAGTACCAGGACCTTCGAATCATCCGCCTGGCTTCGCGTGGCCACATCAACGAGGCCATCGCTTCTGCCCTCCGGAAACCACGGAGTGCGCGCGCTCGCTTGAACGACGTCATCAACTACAGCATCACCTTCGGCCACTACAAGAACGCGCTGATGGCCGAAGCCCACGCACCGCCCGGGCCGCCGCCCACAGCCAGCGAGAGGACCAATCGGGTCCTCATCCAGATCAATCTCGCAGAAGCCGAGTACAACCTCGGCGATTGGATTGCCGCCGAGCGCCGTCTCGCCCATCTCGATTCCGCAGCCGAGCCCTTCGACATCTGCCGCGCCGGCCTCCGCAATCAACGTGCCTGGATTTGCGCAAACACAGGCCGCGCTTCGGAAGCACTCGCGCTCCTGGCGACCGCTCACGTCAGTTGGCTCCCGCACCACTTCCGCTCCGAATACTGGTTCGCCGTCGCTTTTGCTGCGCTCGGCGCTGGCGACTACGCTGCATGCCAGAAGGCCCTGAGCCACGCCACCGACGCCCTCGTCCGCTTCTCCAGCAAGCGGAACATCCTCTTCCTCGAAGCTCGACTTGCTGCAGCTACCGGCGACCTCCGGCGAGCCGCCTCACTCTGCGAGCAGGCCGCCAATCACAAGTACAAGGGCCAGGGCGCCGACGGCCTCGTCCTCTGGGGCGACGTCCTCTCCAAGCTCGGCGACCCAGCGGGCGCCGCACATGCCTGGCAGCTCGCCATCGACCGCGACGGGGAGAGCGAGTGGGCCCAAGTCGCCAAGACGCGCCTGTCAGCGCTTCAAGACCAGCCAGTGCCGACCGCAGCGGTCAGCCTCTGAGACTCGTTTCGTCCACGATCGGAGCTCCCCCAGGCCCCAACCCCCATCGTGGCGGCGCTGCCCACTGCGTGCCCCATCGTCGCCCGAAGTGCCCAGATCGCCCGCCCCACCGAGCGGGTCGGGGTCTGGGGGAGGGGTCCGCGCGCAGTTCGGGCAAGGGCGCACCCAACCGGCGATGGAAGCACAAGCCGCGGCAAGGCCGAACGAACGGAGCTCCGCACCCACGAGCGGCTCGTGAAGGCCGAAGCCCGCATGTTTGAGCACGGGCCCCTCCCCCGGAGCGCGGCCCGCGGCGTTCCAATCGGAGCCCACCAGCGCCCCGACGAACGAGAGGAAGCCTACCCCCGCAGCGCCGCCGCGATGATCCCCGGCAAGTGCAGCCAGCTCGAATCCTCCTCCATGTACGTCAGCCGCCGCCCGAGCACATTCGCGGTCCGATGCGAGCTGAAGTGCGGCGGCTTCGGGAACCCGATCGCCGGGTGCCGGATCACGCACTTCTCGATCCGCTCGAACATCGACGTGTTGTGCACGAACCCGCGCCCGCTCTGGATGTTGGTCAGCGTCGACCCCGGGTACGCGCCCCACGGCGTGTTGCCCAGCGCGAACGCGAACGCCGGCCACAGGTTCACGCCCACCGCGCCGTAGCGCAGCTTGCCGATCGCGCGCTCCAGCGCCTCGGCCACGCCCGGCTCCTTCAAGGTCTTGTCGTGGATCAGGATCGTCGCCGTCAGCGTGCCCCACAGGCGGTCGTTGGCGAAGTCCACGGCCTCGTCGAGGAACTTGATCGGATCCTGCGCCTGGCCCAGCTCCGTCTGGCTCACCAGCGCGCAGAACGGCTCGGTGTTGAACGCGCGCTCATTCGTGTCCGCGGCGTCCAGCCCGGGCACGATCGCCCACGGCAGCTTCCCCGGCTCTTCCTTGCCGATGAGCCGCAGGCCCGCGCGGCCCTCGGTCAGGTACTTCCAGCGCTGCTCCGCGCCCGGATACCACGCCTTGCGCGACGGCACGCTCGCCGCCTTCTTGGCCACGAGGTCCAGGTACTGGTCCTTCTGCGCCCAGCCCTTGGCCGTCACCAGCATCTTGGCCGCGTTGCAGTTGAACGAGGCGTTGTTGGTGATCATGCCCGCCGTGTTGTCCGCCTGGAACGCCAGCGTCTTCTCGTCCCACGGCCCCGGCACGACGATGACCGGCGACACGTTGCCCAGCTCGCTCGAGATCTCCTTCTCGAGCAGCGGCTTGTTGCGCGCCATGCGCTCGGCGCGCTCCGGCCCCGGCGGGCCCCACACGATGAGGTCGTGCGTCTTGTCCGAGCCGGTGATGTGCACCTCATCCACGCCCGGGTGCTGGCAGAGGTAGCCGCCCTCCTCCGCGCCGCCGTACACGACCGCGAGCCAGTTGCGCTCGACCATCTCCTTGAAGGCCTCCTCGATGAACGGCCCCATGTACGCGTTCACCGGGTTCATCTTGAGGACGCAGACCTTGCCCTCGTTGAAGAACTTGGTGATGCAGTCGGTGGGCGGGATGGAGTTCACGTTGCCCGCGCCGAGGATGAG
>JAFEBC010000038.1 GCA_018266095.1 Deltaproteobacteria bacterium | reverse complement strand
CTTCCCGCACCCGCGGCACATCCAGCGCGCCGTGACGATCCTGCAGGCGGGCGGGCTCATCGCCTATCCGACCGACACCTACTACGCCATCGGCTGCGACATGGCCTCGCGCGCGGCGGTCGAGGCCCTGACCGAGCTGAAGCACCGCGACAGCAAGAAGCCCTTCGCCGTCCTCTGCAGCGATCTCGCCGAGGCCGCCAAGTACGCGCTCATCGGCAACGAGCAGTACCGCCTCATGCGCCGCCTCGTGCCGGGGCCGTACACGTTCATCCTCGACGGCACCCGCGACGTGGCGCGCACGGTGATCAACAAGCGCCGCCAGGTCGGCATCCGCATCCCCGACGCGCCCATCGCGCTCGCCCTCGTGCGCGGGCTCGGACGGCCGCTCGCCACCACCAGCGCGCAGTTGCCGGACGGCGAGATCTGCCTCGACGCGCAAGAGGTCCAGGACCGCATCGGGCACGGCGTGGAGCTCATCTTGGACGGCGGCGCCACGCTGGTGGAGGCGTCGACGGTGCTCGATCTGACCGGCCCGCAGGCCGTGGTGCTGCGCGAAGGCAAAGGCCCT
The DNA here is from genome assembly GCA_018266095.1 of Deltaproteobacteria bacterium. Classification (GTDB taxonomy): domain Bacteria; phylum Myxococcota; class Myxococcia; order Myxococcales; family 40CM-4-68-19; genus CAIWCD01. Next base: position 3,932 of record JAFEBC010000038.1, on the reverse strand, counting down.
GTGGAGGGACTGTTGTGACCGAACTGCTCAAGTCGTCCGCGGACGCGCACGGTGTCGAGGTGTCCCCGGCGGGATCGTCGAGCGTGCGAGCCGGGGAGCCAGCGAGTGAGCGAGCGGGCGCGATCGACGCGCTCGACCGCGCGCTCGACAGCTATCTGGGGCACCTGCGCGTGGAGCGCGGGCTCTTGCCTGCCACGCTGGAGTCGTACGCGCGCGATCTGTCCGAGTACCTGCGCTGGCTGCGCGAGCAGAAGCTGCGCGACCTCGGCGGCGTGACCGAGCTGATGATCCTGAGGCACCTCTCGGCCCTGCACGAGCGCGGCCTGTCGCAGGCGAGCCAGGCGCGGCATCTGGCGGCGCTGCGCGGGCTGCATCGCTTTTGCAATGCAGAGGGCCTCTCCGAGACGGACCCGAGCGAGTCGGTCGGCGCCCACCGCGGCGCGCGCCCGCTGCCCAACTTCCTCGGCGTGGGCGAGGTCGATCGTCTCCTGGCGCAGCCCGACGTCAAGACCGCGGCCGGCGCGCGCGACAAGGCGATGCTGGAGATCCTCTATGCCAGCGGCCTGCGCGTGAGCGAGCTGGTGGCGCTGCCCTTGGGCGCAGTCGATCCGCGGGTCGGCGTCGTGCGCGTGCGCGGCAAGGGCGGCAAGGAGCGCATCGTCCCCGTCGGCGAGCGCGCCCGCGAGGCCCTCACGCACTACCTGCAGGTGGCCCGCCCGCAGCTCATCGGACAGAAGCAGTCGCGCGATCTCTTCGTCACCCCGCGCGGCGGCAAGATGACCCGGCAGGGCTTCTGGAAATTGCTCGCCCGCCTGGCGCGCGAGGCCGGCATCAGCCAGCGCGTGACCCCGCACACGCTGCGGCACTCGTTCGCCACCCACCTGCTCGAGGGCGGCGCCGACCTGCGCGCGGTGCAGGCCATGCTGGGCCACGCCGACATCGCGACGACGCAGATCTACACGCACGTCGACCGGCGCCGGCTGGAGACCATCCTCGCAAAGCACCCGCGCGCGTAACGCTTGGTGCTTGAGCGAAAAAGCTCTGACGCGGAGGAAAGCCACCGCGCAGGCTAGCTTTCGTCGCCGGTTGCAGTTGACTCGAGTCAAACTCAACCCGGGACCCCACGGGTGGTCCAAGGCCTCCAACTCCCACCTGCGCCTACACGCGCGTGTTCCGCTTGAACACGCCCCGAATTCAGCTATCTTGCGCGCTCACGAAGTTCAACGCGCGGCGTGATGCCGCCCGGGAATCACCTCATGTCCGACGCTCCGACGCCCGCGCCCGCGGGCTCCCCCGACAAGAAGCCGCGTGAACCCAAGCGTGTCGTCAGCGGCATGCGGCCGACTGGCAAGCTGCACCTGGGTCACCTGCACGGCGCCATCAAGAACTGGATCGCCATCTCGCAGAAGGCCGAGTGCTTCTTCTTCTCGGCCGACTGGCACGCGCTGACCAGCGACTACGCGGATCCCTCGAAGATCGAGGCGAACACGCGCGACATGTTCGCCGACTGGATCGCGGCGGGGCTCGATCCCGAGCGGTCCACGCTCTTCATCCAGAGCCGCGTGAAGCAGCACGCCGAGCTCTATCTGCTGCTCGGCATGATCGCGCCGCTGGGCTGGCTCGAGCGCGTGCCGACCTACAAGGAGCAGCAGGAGAACCTGCGCGAGAAGGACCTGAACACGCACGGCTTCCTCGGCTATCCGGTGCTGCAGACGGCCGACGTCGCGCTCTATGGCGCCGACGCGGTGCCGGTCGGGCAGGATCAGGTCTCGCACCTGGAGCTCGCGCGTGAGATCGTGCGGCGGTTCAACTTCTTCTACGGCAACGTGGACAAGGGCCAGAAGCCGGTGCTGGTCGAGCCGCAGCCGTTCCTCACCGAAGTGCCGAAGATCATCGGGCTCGATGGGCGCAAGATGTCCAAGAGCTACCAGAACGCCATCGAGCTCGGCGAGGATCCGGTGTCCGCGCGGGCCCGCCTGATGAAGGCGGTCACGGATCCGGCGCGCGTGCGTCGCACGGACCCGGGCAATCCCGAGGTGTGCGGCATCTGGTACCTGCACAAGGCCTACTCGCCGCCCGCGCTGCAGGAGCAGATCAACGCCGAGTGCCGCAGCGCCGCCATCGGCTGCGTGGACTGCAAGAAGAAGCTGCTCGACAACCTGATCCCCGAGCTGGAGAAGCCCCGGGCGCGGCGCGCGGAGCGCGATCAGAACCCGGCGCGGCTGGACGAGCTGGTGCAGCTCGGCACCAAGAAGGCGCAGACGGTGGCCGAGGCGACGATGCAGGGCGTGCGCGACGCGATGAAGCTGGGCTAGCCGCGAGCGCGGGTCCAAGGCCGTAGCACTGAGGTTCGCGTGTCGAATGTTCCGCCAGATCACGATCCGACCGCGCCCGACGAGGGGCAACGGATCGTGCTGCCCGGAAACGACGGCTCCAAGCCGCCGCCGGCCGCGAACGAGTCACGTCCGCCGCCTGCCACGAACGAGTCACGTCCGCCGCCTGCCGCGAGCGAGTCCGCGCCGCCGCCCGTCGCCGCGACGAGCGCATCGCAGCCGCCGCCTGCCGGGAACGAGTCGGCGCCGCCTCCAGCCGATGCGCCGAGCGAGGCCGCGCAGAAGGCCGCCGTCGTCCTCGATCCCAGCAAGCTCAACCTCGCGCTGCCGCAGTTCGAGGGGCCGCTCGATCTGCTGCTGAACCTGATTCAGGAACACAAGCTCGACATCTTCGACATCCCCATCGCCTTCGTCACCGATCGCTACCTCGAGTACGTCGAGAAGGCGCGCGAGCTGAACATCGACCTCGCGGGCGAGTACCTGGTGATGGCGTCGACGCTCGTGCACTTGAAGTCGCGCATGCTCTTGCCGCGCGAGCAGGCCAAGGACGCGCCCGACAACCTCGAGCCCGGGCCGGATCCGCGCGAGGAGCTGGTGCGGCGGCTGCTCGAGTACCAGAAGTACAAGCACGGCGCGCTGCAGCTCGGGGCGCTGCCGATGCTGGGCCGCGACACCTTCGTGCGCCGCGCGAAGGAAGAGCTGCCGCTGCACCCGGACGAGGTCACGTGGCTCAAGTCGCCGGAGCTGTCGGTGTACCGGCTCATCGAGCTGTTCGACAAGCAGATGAAGGCGCGCAAGATCGAGATCCCGCACGAGGTGTTCGTCGAGCGGCTGTCGATCGGCGACCGCATCTCCACCATCACGGATCGGCTCAAAGTCGAGCTGCGCATCGCCTTCTCCACGCTGTTTGCGGACCTGCAGGCTGCGCGCGAGAAGCACCGCGTGGTGCCCACGTTCCTGGCCGTGCTGGAGATGACCAAGCTCAAGCTCATCCGCGTGCACCAGCCGGATCCACACGGCGAGATCTGGATCTCGCGCACGGACGCCCTGCTCGCGGGCGCGCCGGAGGGAGTGTCCGTTGACTACCGAGACTAACGAGCCACAGGCAGGAGACAGCGTGGCGCCGACGAACGATCCGAACGCCGCCGCGGGCGACCTCTTCAACAAGCCGCCCGAGGGCGCGGCCATCACCACGCCCGACGCGCCGCCGAGCCTCACGGCAGAGCCCGCGCAGAAGTCGGACGAGGAGGAGCTCAAGGAGGCCGCGCAGGACGAGCTCAAGGTGCTGGCCGAGGCCGCGCGCTTCGCCACGCCCGAGCGCGTGCTGGCCGTGCTGGAGGCCGTGCTCTTCGCGGCTGAGCGGCCCATGGACGTGCAGGGGATGCAGGAGGCCACGCAGTTCACGGTGGCGCAGCTCGCGGCGGGCATCGAGGGGCTGCAGAAGAAGTTCTCGCCGGGGCAGGGCGGCATCGTGCTCGCGGACCTGGGCGGGCGCTGGCAGTTGCGCACGGATCCGCAGGTGGGCGCGTACGTGCGGCGCATGCTGCAGGTGAAGCCGATGCGCTTGACGCGCGCGGGCCTGGAGACGCTGGCCATCAT